>CBFGXY010000008.1:0-16332 GCA_965652945.1 uncultured bacterium | reverse complement strand
TCGCCATTCGAAGTATCGGCGGGTTCTTCTCCGGCTTCAGAAGGCCGGGGCGGTTCTGCATCGCAGGAGGAAAACAGCTGGTCGATCAGGGCATCCGTAATTGGAGCCTCGTTCGCTGAAGGGTGTGCGGATGAGACCGATGTCGATGCCTGCCGTCGGATGACCTCGTCGACCGATGACTGTCGCATGCGGTCATGGTCGTAGCGTGCGTTGGGATCGAATGTCACGGGACCCAGCTCGGGCCACTCGGTCTCGGGTGGCGGGGGAGGGGCCACGCCCAGGCGTTCAACCAGATCGTTCATCCGCCGGCGGATCGATTCGATCAGGTGATTGGAGGAGGCGATCTGCTGCTCGGTGATGTCTTGAACCTGAAGTGACATCATGATCCGGCTGACACACGCGCGGATCTCCTCGACTCCCTCTTGCTCTTCCGAGCATTCTGCCTGTAACTCTTC
This sequence comes from uncultured bacterium, assembly GCA_965652945.1. Lineage (GTDB taxonomy): Bacteria > Bacteroidota > Rhodothermia > Rhodothermales > CAZKDQ01 > CAZKDQ01. Next base: position 15,877 of record CBFGXY010000008.1, on the reverse strand, counting down.
GAGCAGGTTTTGTCGCTCGATCCAGAGCTGCTTGAGTTCCTGGGGGATATCTACTCCTTTCTCAGCAAAGGATATCTCTGCAATCCGACGGGTTTCAATGTCGATTGCGGCGATTCTGGCAAGCGCCGATCCCGTGTGATCCAAGTGCTGCTTCAACGGAGTGAGCTGGTCGAACACACCGTCTACCAGGTCAAGAATTTCCGTTGTCGCCAGCTTCGTGGCATCGCATGCACTTTTCAGCTGAGACGTGGCGCGAGGCATTGAGGCGGCCGACTCACGTATCGACTGATTGATCTCGTCGAGCAGAGGTGCGATCTCCCGTAGAAAGACGAACACTTCCTCCAGAAACGGCACGGCTCGCTGACCCAGAATGAATAGGGCCCGGAGCTCGTTGATCCGTTTCAGAATCTCATTGATGTCGCTGGAATGCATCGCTATAGGGTGTTCTGTATCTGAGTGATCTTCTCGCGCAGTACCTCGGGCGTAAACGGCTTCACCATGTAGTTATTTACCCGTGCGTGCATGGCCGCGATCACGTCCTCTTTCATGCCCCGTGTGGTAATCATGAGGATCGGAATGTTGCAGTAGGTTTCATCGTTGCGAAGCGTCTGCGTGAGTTCGAGTCCGTTCATATTGGGCATATTCCAGTCCGTTATCACGAAGTCGAACGGCTCGCCGCGCAGCTTTTCGACGGCCTCTTCGCCGTCCTCCGCCTCGGCATACTGGGAATACCCGATCTCCCTCAGAGCATTGCAGACGATTCGTCGCATGGTGGGTGAGTCGTCGACAACAAGGAACTTCATCTTTCAGCGGAATTGGTTGAGACGGATGTTTCTGGGAAAGGTAATTGCGTTGAGGTGGGCCGGGCAGCCGGCGAGTCCTGACGGACATAGATCATCGAGCGGTCGATCCGAATCGGCGCAAACAGCTCAGTGATCCCAAAAAGGGTTTCCGAAAATCCCACGAACAGGTAGCCGTTGGGGTCGAGACTCTTGTGTATCATATCCAGCACGCGGAGCCTCGCGTTTCTGTCGAAATAGATCAGCACGTTGGCGCAGAGAATGATGTCAAAACCGGTCATAGTTCGCATCGCGTCCGCGTCGAGCAGATTCAAATGTTTGAAGCGCACCATATCCCGAACGGTGCGGTCCAGGTGATATCGTCCGTCCTCCACCGTGAAGAACCGCTCGAGGTATTCGCTCGGGATGTTTCTCACGGCGTACTCGGAGTAGCGCGCCCTGCGCGCCAGTTGCAAAATCGATGTATCGATGTCGGTGGCGACGATCTCAATGACTGCTCGTGGGAATAGCGGCTGCAGGCGGGCACGGACCAGGATCGCCAGCGAGTACGCCTCATCGCCCGAGGAACAGGCGGCGCTCCAGATGCGCACGCGGGGGATCCCTGCTTTCGATTTACGGCGGATGATTTCGGGTATCAGCCGCGATACGAGAAGATCGAGATGCGTGGGATGTCGGAAGAAATAGGTCTCGTTGATCGTAATGGCGTTGACGAGCGAATGCAGCTCTCCAACGTCACCTCCGTTACGAAGGAGGCGCACATAGTCCTCGCCAGTCTGGATCCGAGTAGCTTGCATTCGTTGATACACTCGACTTTCAAGCAGGTATCGCTTGTTGTCTTCGAAGTAGATCCCACAGTAATCGCGAATCATCGACCGAATCGTATCAAAGACGTCGAGTGCCAGCTCGTGCTCGTTATGCCGATGATCTAATGGCAATGTCATCCGCTACTACCTGTCTCATCTCTTGCGTCATTGCCCCTATTTGAGCCTGTTTTCCGGCTCCGATTACTACCGTCAATCCGTACTATTGTAGGCCACGCTCTCGCAATGACTTATAAGAGCATCGGCATACAAGTGCGACTCAGGCTGCCTGAGCCATGGCGTCAAGCGCGACGCCTTCTTCCGTTGTCAGAATTTCGTTTAGATCGAGAAGGATCAGGAGCCGGTCCTCCAGCTTGGCGACTCCTGTGATGTACCTCGCTTCAATGCCTGTGGCCAGATCGGGGGGTGGCTCGATCACGTGGCGATGCACTCGGATTACCTCTCGTACAGAGTCGACGCGGAATCCGACCACCGTTCCCGCCAGGTCGACAACAATGATCCGCGTATCCCGATCGGCTTCGCGGCCCGGAAGACCAAAGCGACCACGAAGGTCGATTACCGGGACGATGCGTCCGCGGAGATTGATGACTCCCTCGACGAAGGAAGGTGAATGTGGAACGCGAGTGGCTTCGACGAGCCGAATGATCTCCTGAACATTGAGAATGTCCACACCGAACTCCTCTTCGTCGATGACGAAGCTTACGAGTTGGAGTACGGCCTCGGCATTTTCGTCCTGTTGTTTCATGGAATGGTTGATGTCATGCTCGAAGCAGGTAAACCGCATTCATCATATCGTCCTGGAAACACACTTCTAAAGTGGGGTGAAGCACATCCGAAGGGTTGATCTCAATAAAAAAGCCCCACGCCACTCCGGACGTGGGGCCGTGCCCCATCAATAAAATGATCCGGTTATCGCTTAAGCTGCACGGTCTCCTGCAGCATTTCATCCGATGTGGTGATGATCCGCGCCGAAGCCTGATAGCCCCGCTGCGTGACAATCATGTCGGTGAATTCTGACGCAAGATCTACGTTGCTCATTTCAAGCGTACCTGCCACGACGGATGTGCTGAGGTCGCGCCCCGCACGGCCGAGTTGCAGATCGCCGGAGGCGCTGGTGAGCTGGTAGAAGTTTTCACCCACCTGCTCGAGGCCGTTCGGATTATTGACGTCGCCGAGAGCGAGCTGGAAGAGCTTCTGCTGCTGGCCATTCGAGAAGTTCAGCTCCAGGATGCCGTCCGGATTGATGCTGTAGCCGACCACGCTTCCCGCCGGCTGACCACTCTGCTCCTGTACCGTAGCCGTGGTAGAACCCGAATGCTGGTTGACAAAAGTCCGGTCGCCCTCTGCGAACTGGAGGAACAGCTGTTCGGGCGTTCCATCGCCGTCCATGTCCCAATCGAAGCTGAAGCCGGTTGCTCCGTCACTGACGTTTTCCCCGTCGATCGACGTGAGCGTGCCGGTGGCGTCGAACTGGAGGATCTGCCCGGAGTCGATCAAGGTTCCGTCAGATGATTCTATGGCGAGGGTCCATTCATCTACGGTGCTTCCCCCTTCACCGATGGCCGCCGTTTTCTCCATCTTGACGATGAGCGTCTGGGCCTTTCCGCGCGCATCGTAGACCACGGTCGAGACGGTCGTCATGTCGCCGACCTTAGCATCCGCCGATATATTGCCACCGATCTGCACATTCTCCGTAGCACGGGCCGGCGCCGTAGCATTGGGGTCGATGCGTACATTCGAGAGAGCGCCCGTTGTCAGCGTTCCGTCGCGATCGAAGGCCCACCCCTGAATGTTCAGACCATTCGAGGTTACGAGTTCACCGTTGCGGTTGAAGGTGAAATTGCCCGCACGGGTCAGCAGCGTGCGGTCTCCAGCCTTGGCGACGAAGAAACCGTCGCCGCTAAGGGCAAGGTCGGTTGCCACACCAGTGTTGTCGAGAGCGCCCTGCGTCCAGTTCTGGTCGATGGAACCGATCGTGACTCCAAGTCCGACGAAACTCGGGTTGATTCCGGTACCTCCGGCGGTACGTCCGACGCCGAGGAGTTGCTGTCCGAGGACTTCATTAAAGGCGGCGCGACTGCGCTTGAAGGCTACCGTGTTGACGTTGGAAATGTTGTTTCCGATGACGTCCATCCGGACCTGGTTGGATTTCAGTCCGGAAACACCTGTACGAAGTGATCTAATCATGGTTAACCTCTCTGGGTTTGTCCGCGGCGTCGGTCGGTCGGCCGCGGTCGGCATCCCCTGGGGGTCCTGCCGGTGATGAATGTATTAGGGTTGTGTTGTCAGTATGCGTTCGCGACTTAAAGCACGATCGCACTGTCTATTTGAGTGAATACGCGGTCGATCATTTCCTCTCGTCCGATGGCCGTCACGACGGTCCGGTTCGGGACGTTGACAAGGAAGGCGGCATCGGACCGCAGGAGAAGCGCATCGCGTGATCCTTTCGATTCAAGCAGGTTCATGGCTTCGGATACGGTCTGCTTCTGCAGAGCATCGAAGGCGATGCCTCGCTCGTGGATTCGCTGCTGGGCGTGTGCTGAGAGCTGCAGCCCGTGGTCCCCGGCATCCGTGGCGCGACGAAGCACGTCGGCGAACGGTGTCGATGGTGGCGACCCGGCGGTGCGCCCCGGTGGAACCGGTCTGGCACCTTGAACAGCCTCGGTACGTCCGGCAAGTTGATGAACCTTCATGGTTGATTGGGCTATTGTTTCAAGTTGAAGTGTTTGTTTGTGATAGGAAGTAATGACTACTGCTTGACGGATCGGATGTCGCTCATTGACAGAGCGAGTTCATCGATCCACAGCTTGATGCCGTCTTGCCCGAATGTCACACGGTCGACTCTTCCTCCGACCAGCGTCCGGGTTTGAACAGGATCGCCTGCGGCGTCCCTGGTGACGACTTCTATGTGGTATGTGCCCTTCGGAACGGCGGCTCCATTGAGGTCGCGGCCATCCCACTCGATCTCGTGTCGTCCCGCTTCCAGGGCACCCATGTCGAGCGTGCGCACGACGTTTCCTTCCGAATCGCGCAAAACGACCTCGACGCTGGATGCTGCCCGGCCGAGGTCGATATGTGCGGTCGAGCTGCCACCGCCATCCCAGTACAGCATCGACGAGACTGCTTCGACCTCGTGACCAATGAGACCCGATGCGACGCCACTGTTTATGCCCTGGGCCAGCATCCCATTGAGCCTGCCGTTCTCTACGAGGGTCTGCTGAATGTTGAGCAATTGCTCAACCGATGTAAACTGCGCCAGCTGGGCCGCAAACTCCTGCCCATCCATCGGACTCATCGGGTCCTGGTTCTGCAGCTGTGTTACGAGCAGACGCAAGAACTCTTCCTTGCCGAGCGCAGTGTTCTGCTGGATCCCGGATGATGAGTCCGGTACGGATCCAGAACCAGTGGTATGTGCTAATTCGTTGATCATGTTAGCCTATCCATTCATGAGTGGCTCCCGTGGCAAGAGGCGGGACGGAAGCTCTCGCTACCGGTGCCCCACTTTGAAGCTTGCTTGTAATTGGAGAGAGGGTACGTTCATGGGACGGACCCTTCTCGCGACCCGATGTGCTTCCATCGCCGAGAGAAAGGTCAACGGCGGTCTCGTATTGCGCGCGCAGGGCCTCCTCGAGTCGATCGATGTGCTGGGCGGCGGTCGACCGCAGCGTGGGATCGCTAAAATTGACGTGCACAGCGACGCGGTCTTCCTGGCGCCGCGCATCGATGGTCATCGTTCCGTCGTCATCGCCAAGCTGAAGAGTCAGGCTGCTCCATCCGTCGGTCGAGGCCTCGAGGCGGATGCCATTTTCCATGAGCGTCTTGAGCCACGCCGCCGATACCGGTCCGCGCGATGACGTCGGTCGAACGGCTTCCGTACGATCACCCGTTGGAAGTTCGGACTGTGATGCAGGTCGTACTGCCTCAACGATCTCATCGGAGTGTGGAATTGTTTCTGACGCTGGTTCAGCAGATTCTGACTCCAGGATCATGACCGCAGGATCCGCCGACGCATCGGTTGACGAAACGTCAGCGCTCTGACTGCTTATCTCCGGATCAGTGGATTGAACCGCCCCGGCCGGATCAAGAAGTTCTCCCCGTTGTGACTCTGAAGCCGAGTGCGACGCCGGGTTATTATCCAGGTGGTTACCTGAGAAAAGGTCGCGCACTCCGGACTTTCTTATGATGTGTACCGAATCCGCCGTGGGGTGCCTGCGCAAGCCGTCGAGCTCGTCAGTGTCGGGCTCGATCGAACCAACTTCTTCCGACCTGATCGAGTTTTGATGAGTTGCGAGTTCGTCCTGATCCTCAGTCTTACCGGCAGACTGATCGATGGCCCGCACGTCGCCGGATGGCAGGGTCTCATCCATCGAGCCACCGGTGCCTGTTTGCCGGCTTGGCGGATCGCCTTCCGGATGAACAGGTGGTGGTGTCACATTTGATATACCCGCCGGCGAGTTTTCATCCACACATCCAACCTCTACCTGTGGCGCGCTCGAGGGTGTTTCACGGCGGACAGATTCAACGATCGGTTCATTCCCAGCGTCGGGTGCATCGTCAAGGACTGATTGCGCACCTGGAGGCACAGACTGTGGATAACGGCGGGAGGAAGGGGAGGACGTGCGTTCCCCCGCCCGTAGCTGCTCCTGCGTCCGGCGTTCATCCAATTCTAATTCGTGCGCCGGACCCGACGAAAGCGCCTCTCGATCAGAAACGATTCGTACATCTTCAATCGGCTCGCCAGAAGTGGTAATGTGGCGCTGACCGGGATTGTCAGTCGGTTCTGAGATCGCTGTATGAGCTTCAGGTGACGTCGTATTTTCCGCGACGTGAACCGAAGTGTTCGTTCCGCCCATTCTGGTCTGATCTGCGCCACCTTTCGCCTGCACGGTGGACGGAGAGGATACAGGTTCCTCACCCTGGCTTACATCTGGCGTGTTGGACTCAACTCGTGACCATGATGACTCTGCGTCGGTGACGGAAGAATCGGTTGCTATGTCCGGTCGTTCAAATGTGCTTGCGTGCGTGGCAGAAGATCTCGCGGATCTACTTTCAGCGTCGGGTTCGGTGCTCTCAGACTCAGGATTAGGAATCTCAACATTGCCTGAAAGCACATTTGAATGGTGACTGGTTAGGTCCGGTTCTTTGAGCAATGCGTGTAGATGATCCGATTCCTCATCTGAATTCACACCGACGCTGATGGTCTGCTTCTTCCGCTCGGTCAGGCTCTGCGCTTCGGGAGCCCTCATCTCACCTTCTTGCAGAGGCGCTTCTTCAACATCACCCTCGACGGCGATGATCTTTTCGGATACTCGGAGTCGGCCGATGGCAGCGGCAATCTCTTCGCCGAACGGCAAAACGTCATTCTCCGGAATCAGGCTCGGACCAGAGTCTTTGGCCGGCGCCCCGCTCGATCCCGTGGTCAATATCGGAAACGGAATCGTCTTCATTGGATCACCGGATCTGCGCTCGGTTGAGCCGATGCATTGCTCGCCATCATCGACTGGACGAGACGTGCGGCGCGATCAGAGGGGAGAGCAGACAGAATGCGCGTCTTGTTACGACCAGTCGCTTCGTGATAGAGTTGCGCGAGCGTCCGTTCATCCACCAGGGAAAGAATATTCTGAAGCTCGATTTCCTCCAGGCGCGTAAGGGTGGCACTGAGCTCCGACGCATCACTTCGCCTTGTCTGGACCTCCTCCAGTTCCCGTTCGAGGTTGCCGAGCCGGGTCAACAGTTCACTTCGCTCCCGATCCAGACTTGCAACTTGGGTGGCGAGCCTTCCGAGTGAATCCGTGAGTTCGATGTATCTCGGATGCATTTCTAAATCTACAAGGCCGACGCTGTCGGCGGGCGCGAATAGCGAGTCGAGCGCACCGATTGGATTCAACTGGTTTCCATCGGTCGAGGCGCCTGAGAGAGCCGCCTGCTCGGCAGTGATTATGCTGTCCAATCGGCTTCGCATTTCATCCACACCTTCAGGATCGATCATTGGCATGGCCCAATAGATGGCCCCCAGACCGGCTCCGAACGACAAGACAGCGATCGATATGAAAAGGAGAATCCGTCCCACTCTCAGTTGATGTTCTTCCGAAGATATCCCGCAAGGGCCTGCTCATCGATGAACGCCAGTTCGGATGCTGCAACTTCACTGTCATGTTCATCCTTTTCGGCTTCCCGGAGCTGCTCGAGAGTTTCCTCATTGCGCCGACGTTCGGTCAGAAACCGCCGGGCTTCATCCTCAACCTGCTTCAGCTTATTGAGCTGATGGCGAGCGATCTCAAGTTTCCGCCGAGCGTCCTCGCGGAAGGTTGCGATACGCTGAATCACCGTCGAGCCCGTCGGACCATCCGGGATGTTCTGCATGACGCGATCCGATAGAATGGATTCTGCCTCGGCCACGAGACGTTCGGCATCTCTTCTGGCCTCTACGGCACGTTCCAGATGCCGCCGTGCCTCCTCGGTCTGATGTTTCCTCAGACGGAGAACATGATCGAGTGAAAAACGGAAAGTTTTGCCTGCCATCAGGATAGTCGTGATGATTCTGGATGTGGAGAGGGATTATGCAAGGAGCGCACCTAATTTCATCGTCACGCTTCGTTGCTCAGTTTGTCGACCATTTGAATCAGCTTGTCGGATGCGTTTTCTGTAGATCCCTGAGCTGCATCCTGTTGTAGAAACTGGTTAAGAGGATCGTTGGCCCGGATAGCTGCATCGGTGGTCGGATCGCTGCCTTGTTGATAGGCGCCGATCCGAATGAGGGCCTCAGCATCGTTGTATGCTGCGAGTAGGCTGCGCGCACGTCCGGCGGCCTGCCTATGCCTGTCCGACGTTACGCGTGGCATTACGCGGCTCACGCTGTGAAGCACGTCGATCGCTGGGAAGTGATTGGCGTGTGCCAGCTTGCGCGAAAGCACAATGTGTCCGTCCACGATCCCCCGGACGGCGTCACCGATCGGTTCATTCATATCGTCGCCGTCTACCAGCACGGTGAAAATACCCGTGATGGATCCGGTTCGCCCGGCGCCTACGCGCTCAAGGAGCCGCGGAAGCAGAGCGAATACGCTGGGCGTGTAGCCCCGCGTGGTCGGAGGTTCTCCCACCGCCAGACCAATCTCTCGCTGAGCCATGGCCACACGCGTCACCGAGTCCATCATCAACATGACGTCGAGTCCGCGATCGCGAAAGAATTCGGCGATGGCAATTGCAGCACTTGCGCCCTTTACCCGGCTCATGGCTGCCTGATCACCAGTTACAGCGACAACGACCGAGCGACTCAGCCCTTCGGCACCAAGGTTGTCGGCGATGAATTCCTGCACCTCACGGCCACGTTCACCGATCAGAGCGATTACGTTCACGTCTGCCCGAGCGTGGCGCGCGATCGTGCCTAAAAGCGTACTCTTCCCGACGCCCGATCCTGCAAAGATGCCGATGCGTTGTCCTTTCCCGAGCGTCAGAAAGCCATCGATGGCTCGAACGCCGGTAAGAAGCGGTTCGTCAATCATCTGCCGTCCGAGCGGCGATGGCGGCTCGGCGTGTACAGGTCGCGACTCGGGCAGATGCAGCGGCCCCAGATCATCCAGCGGACGGCCATTCGCGTCGATGACTCGCCCGAGCAGCGCCTCTCCCACACGAACGGTGAGCGGCAGCTCCGACCGCTGCACGAGACACCCCGCGCGCAGTCCGGCCGTTTCTTCAAGTGGCATCAGAACCGACGTGCGTCCCTTAACTCCGACAACTTCCGCCTTGACGCGACGGCTCGTTGGGCGGTCGTCCTCGTAAATGTAGCATAGTTCACCGACGGCAGCGTGTACGTCGCTCGCCTCGATCAGAAGGCCAACAACGGATTGTACCCGGCCAAATGACAGAGGCGGCAGGGTTTCCGGCATTCGTTCTATGGCGTTGGACAGAAAGCTCACAACCCGCCCTCATTATCCACGCCGAGGCGTGTGCGAATGTGCTCGATCATTTCCCGGCGGATCCGCCTCACCACGGCCTTCGGCGTTCTCGCAGACCAGTCGCCCTGTTCGAGCGTTTCATCCGGCGACCACCGGAGTGACGTTGTCAGCGATGAAATCTGCGCATCAAAACCAGATTCCTGTATCCGGAGCAGGTCAACGGGGTGCAGACTCACTTCGACGGCTCCATCTCCCGAAAGGTCTTCTATGGCGGTAACAAGAGACCGCTCCATTTCCACTTGAGCCACTTCGGGAACAGCGAAGCCCAGCACTGCCTGCGCTGCGTCGAGGGCGAGCTCAACAGCACGCACCTCCAACGATTCCCGGAACTCATCCATCATCAGTTTCCATCGCTCCAAATCAGCTGAGAGCTCTGAACGGGTTTGTTCCACCGAGGCCTCCAGTTCATCACGAGCCCGTCCGTAGCCTGCTCCGAAGGCTTCCTCCCGTACACTCAGCACGGCATCTTCCAGCTTCCGGCTCCATTCCGTCTCGACCTCCTTTCGGATGCGATCGGGATCGAGTTCCGAATCCTGACTCTCTTCCGCGTCATCTGCTGAGTCCACAGGCAGATCCGGCTCGAGCTCCTCGGTATAGATATCGATTGGGACAGGAGTGAGGTGTGTTTCCTCGGACCGGAGCACAGTAGGATAGGGGACCTCGGTGTCGATTCCGGGATCGCGTATGACGGCGTCGCGCACCACGGACGGTGCAGGGACCGGTCCACGGGGTTCGTGTTTATGGTCCCGAATCGTAGAGCGGATGATCTTTGCGGTACGCATCGTTCTCAGAGCAGCGTGTCGTCCGACGAGCGCGTCAGCACGATCTCATCCTGATCTTCCATCGACTGAGCGATTTCGATGATCCGGCGCTGGGCCTCCTCAACATCCCGAACTCTTACCGGGCCCATCAGGTCGAGCTCTTCCGTAATCATTGCAGCAGCACGCTCGGAGACGCTCCGCAGCAGCTTCGCTTTCAGCTCTTCTCCGGTTGCCTTCAGTGCCAGTGCAAGTTCTTTCTGATCCACCTCCATCAGGAGTCGCTGCAGATCTCGATCCGAAACGTGAACCAGGTCGTCGAAGACGAACATATGGCTCTTGATGTTGACCGCCAGATCCGCATCCCGTGTGCGGATCGCTTCCATTATCGATTTCTCGGCGGTTCGACTCGTATTGTTGAGTATTTCAGCCACCGCCTCGATCCCCCCGGAGGCGCTTAGCTCCGTCCCGATCACGGATCCAAGCTGCTGTCGGATGACCTCCTCGATATCCCTCAGAAGCTCAGGCGACGTCTTACCCATCGTAGCCAGACGGAACATAATTTCGTTCTGCAACTCAGGCTGCAGTCCTGAGATGATGTCTGCCGCGCGGCGCGGATTCAGATGAGCAAAAATGAGCGCCGCCGTTTGCGGGTGTTCGTTCTGGAGAAAGCTCGTCAGCTGCGCGGTTTCCACCGTCTGGAGCAAATGAAAGGCAGAGACCTCCATCGCCGCTTCCACCCGCATCATGATCTCGTCTGCGCGGCGGGGGCCCAGAGCCTGCTCGAGGGCCTCTCGTGCGAAGGAGACACCGCCCTGGGCGATGTACTCCTGCGCCATCGCCATGTCTCTGAATTCAACCAGCGTAGCCTCCACCACCTCACTCGAAATATTGCGGCATCGCGCGATTTCGACCGTGATGCGTTCGACCTCGTCATCGTGCATGTTCTTCAGCACGTGACTGGCCGCTTCCGTTCCGAGTGCGATCAACGTGATCGCCGCCTTCCGTACGCCGGTCAGTGGACCCTCTTCGGGCGTAGCGCCCGGAGTGTCGAGTGGATTTCGTTGTGATACTGCTGTGGCAGCCGACATATAATCAGGTCAGCGAATTCAGGTTAGTTGGAGTCTTCCGCCATCCAGGAGCGAAACAGATCTGCGGTTTCCTCGGGCTTCTCGAGCACCTGTTTCTTGATCTCCTCGAACATTCCGTGTTTGGCCTTCAGGCGCGCCTTGGCACCGGGCGAAAGCTTCGACGTGTAGACGTCATCGACCAGCATGTACTCTCCGTCGCCGCCTTCCAGGCCGTGCGCGTCCGAGTCCGAACCGTCACCCTGTTCGATCGATTGTGGACGCATGGGATCACTCAGGAAGATGGGTGTCCCGCTCTCGACGGCCCGGGAAACGCGCCGCGTTGCCGAGAGAATCAGCCAGATGGCTGCTCCAATTGCGAGAAGCATGACCGCATAGCGAAGGATGAGCTGCATCTGCTCTTGTCGACGCTGCTCGCGTATGTCGGTGGCGATTCGCTCATCGACCGACGTGTCGAATTTCGTCTGATGCGTCGTGATCTGGTCCCCGCGACCGGGATTGAAGCCGACAGCGTTACGCACCAGCGATTCGATGTCGGATATTTCACTCGCCTCATAGGGTTCGAATACCGGCTCTTCGAGGTCCGATCCATTCACCCGTTTGTAATTGAGAATGACCGACACTGTGAGATAGGACACGTCGCCGACTGACTTCTCGGAACGCTCGCGGGTGCGACTAATCTCGAAGTTGCGGACCGATGATGTGGCCGATGCGTCAAATCCGCCCTGCTCGTCGAGGCGTTCCTCGCTCACCACGGTTGCACTCTCTGGATCGATAACGTCTCGTTCGGCATACGAGCGCGAGAAATCGAGCGTGGCCGCGACTCGCACGAGCGCATTACCGGGTCCAAGTATCTGATCGAGCATCGACTGCCCTTTCTCCGTCAGATGCTGTTCAATAGCGCGCTGATGTCGGAGCTGGTTGGAGGTCTCGAGCCGGTCTCCATCGTACTGGGCTGGATTGGAAAGCATGTTGCCACGAGTGTCCAGAACCGTCACCTGACCGGTATCCATGCCTTCCACTGCACCTGCCACGAGCGCACTGATCCCCTCGATCTGATCTTGCGACAGCCGGCTGTTCCCCATCAGTTTCAAGACGACCGATGCCGAAGCCTGTGACTGAGTTTCGCGGAACGGACTGCGTTCGGGAATGACCAGATGCACACGGGCGATATCCACCTGACGAATCGAGGAAATCGTGCGGGCCAGTTCTCCTTCGAGTGCTCGTTTCAGATTCAGCTTCTGCATGAAATCTGTCATACCGAGCGTTCCCGAGTCGAAAAGCTCGTAGCCGACGGGACCATCCGAAACGATTCCTTCTCCTGCAAAGCGCAACCGGAGTTCGAATACCTCCTGGCGGGGTACATAAACCGCTGTGCCGCTATCTCGCAGTTGGTACTTGATACGATCGTTCTGCAGCGACTCGACGATCTTTCCCGCGTCGGTCGACGAGAGGTTTCCAAACAGCAGCGCGTAGTCCGGCCGGTTCACCCAGATCCCGACCACGACCATCAGTGCGATCGCTCCGGCGATGACCCCCAGCAGGGACGCCTTCTGACCGAGGGTAAGATCCTTCAGGAAGGTTCTCAGATTGTCGAGGAATCCGTTCATTTAATGAGACGAGGGAAAAGGTGGAAGTCAGGAGTAGCTAAGTCGATTGCGCTGGATCAAGTACATCCCCTACACCTGTATTCGCATCAATTCCTGATACGTCTCGAGCGCCTTGTTGCGAACCTCCGTCATCAGTTGAAAGGCCAGCTTCGCCTGGTTCATTGAGATCATCACTTCGTGGAGGTTTTCCTGCTCTCCTGCCACAAAGGCCTCAATTTGCTGGTCGGCTGTTTTCTGCGCGTCATCAACCTGACCGACAGCGTCCTTCAACGTGTCCCCAAAACTTGCTCCCTGCGGCTCTCGCGGCTGAGGTAGCCGCGTTCCATCTTCAATACCTGAACGTAATCTCTGAAGTTGAGCAACTGTCATATTCATCCTCGAATATCGAGCCGGCCACCGACCGAGCCCGGATTCAGGTTGTTGGCTCCGCTTCCGGGCCCGTAGATCCGCAGCGACATTTCTTCACGGGCGGGGAAGTAGCGCTCGATCATGTTCGTCTCTTCCTTTGAGAGGTCTATCGCTTCTGCTCGTGCCTTTTGGAGCTCGCGTACCGACTGCGTAACGGCGGGCTCGGGAGCGCGTCGTGCCGAAGTGGTGCCATTGGACGACTGTACACCGGCGTATCCACTTCTGTAGGCTGATATTCCGTGATTCGTAAGCTTCATCAGATCTCGAGCGTCCGTTTAATCATTTCTTTTGCTGCCTGTACGGCCGACAGATTGGCTTCGTAAATGCGGTTGGCAGAGATCATGCGCGTCATTTCCTCGACGACGTTGACGTCCGGATAATAGACGTACCCCTCCGCGTCGGCATGTGGATGGGAGGGATCGTACTCGGCCCGCAGTAATTCTTCTTCCACGACTTCCGTCGTAGGACCGAGTTCGGCTTGAGGAAGCTGCCTGCGCAGCGAGTTTTCGCCGATGTGCCGGGCGTGTGTGGTCTGCATGGAGCTTTTCATGCGATTCATCACACTGCTGAACCGGGCATACTCCTCGTTTTGAGATTCCTGTACCGTCCTCTTAATGGCGTACGGAGTTCCTTCGTCGGTCCGAGTAGTCGAGGCGTTGGCAATGTTTTCGGATGCCGTTCCCAGAGCGATCCGCTGTGACTCGAGGCCGCGCGCTGCGGTGCGAAAGACGGTGAAGTACTTGTTGATGAGCATGGCTAAGCGATTCTATCCGTCAATCAAAAATTGCGTCCGGTGATGCCGGTGCTCATCAGTTCGAAATGTTCTCTGAGTGCACGTGTGGCCAGCTGCGTCCGCATCTGCGTGTCGGCCAGCTCCATCATCTCATCCTCCAGAATCGGCGCCTCGCCGTCGATCTGCATCCGTGGCTGTGCATCCTCGATGGTGCGCGGTCCACTGAGGCTGCGCCTTATGTCCTGGAGCGTCTCCTCGAACGTGACCCCGACACGCTGGTATCCCGGTGTATCGAGGTTGGCGAGGTTGCTGGCCACAGCCTGCGAACGCCAGGTGTAGGCCTGCATCGCCTGCGAGAGAAGTTTAAGCTTGGTGGGTTCCATGACGCGAAGAGTATGGTTGCGCTGGTGGCCCTGTCCAACCTCCATGCCACGACCCTCAATACGCCGCCTCTGTACGCGTTACAGGCGTTTTTGCCGCCGCAGGTCTCATTTCTTGGCCGGCTGGGAGGTAACAGAAATGGAAAATTGCGCAGTTCCGGGAAAGAATTGCCGGGCGTTTGATACCGCTTGCAGACGTCTGCACGGCTGGTGGCGCCCAGCTGAAGGGCACGACATTTGGAGGGACCGCGAACATTCATGAACCGATATTTGTGCCTCGCGACTTGACCTCCCGTTTTTCACTCGTCGATGTTCCGCAGCCGGATGACGAACCCGACCATGCGCGCATGATGGGAGACATGGCGCAGATCGTCGCTCATCGAATCCGCGGTCTCGTAACTACGATTGAAGGGTTCACAGATCTCCTGACAGACACCCTCTCATCCAGAGAACAACGAGAACTGGCCCTCCGGATCTTCGAGAGTGCCAGTCGAATCGAATCCGTTCTCGCGGATCTGCAAATGTTTGCCCGGCCCGTCCGGCCGGTCCAGATCCGTGTAAGTGTCAGGGAGATCCTCGACGACATCGAGGCCGCGGTAAGTGATGATATTGCGCGTCGGCTCAGTCTGGATCGTAGCGATTTCGAGTGGGCGGTTCTCGCTGATCGGATGCTGGTGCGCCAGGCCTTGCTGGTATTGTTGCAGAACGCCGCTGACGCCTCGGATGACACCCAGCCGATATATCTCGGATGCGATCACGACGATTCGCACGTGAGAATTCACGTTGTAAACTGCGCCGCGCTTCATCCAGAGGTGGAGGAAAATGCCTTCAAGCCGTTCTTCACCACGAAAGCACACAATCTGGGAGTAGGGCTCCCCATCGCTGCGCGAATCGCCAGAAGCCATGGCGGCTCAATCGATCTCGCGTACAGTGACCCGGACCGCGGCACCTGCTTCGCCCTCATATTGCCCAGGGATAGGGCTGGAGAAGTTGCAAGATAATTGTTATTTATGAGATTGCTTATTCACGGCTTTTATGGTGGATGCCTCAGGGAGGTCGTGTTAAACTTCACCCGGATTATCCGTTTGCGTCCGAGTTGCCCGGCGTATAGTGTCGGTCATCGCTGCGTTAATAATTTTCAATCGCCCAGGTATGGAGCAGCCCAGGATTCTTTTTGTTGACGATGAGCACTTGCTGCACAGTTTGTTTCAGCGTCTGTTGACGCGAGAGGGGATGAAGGTGACGAGCTGCCACAACGCTACGCAAGCGATGGAGGCACTCGCGAAAGAAGAGTTCGATCTTGTCGTCACCGACTTCATGATGC
>CBFGXY010000007.1:0-16381 GCA_965652945.1 uncultured bacterium | reverse complement strand
CCAGGGCGGTGCCCTGGGCTATCGTAATGCGCCCCATCGGGGCTTTTTCTGGGACAGACGGGTTGCCGCAGGGCGTTGCCCTGGGCTGGCGTATTACGCCCCGTTGGGGCTTCATCCGGGACCATGGGGTGCTTTCATTTTCACAAGGATCGGTGCCAGCGCCGTATGCGCGTCCGAAGTGAGCCCAGGGCATCGCCCTGGGCTCGGATAGGCATAGACCCTAGCTCTGAAAGGGCGGACTATTCGCACGAATGATCAGTCCGAAAGTGTGTTCGAGCCAAAAGATCAAAGTTCAAACATCATTTTACTTACAAGATCGAACAACCTATAGCCTTAATTCGATTCACCATGATTAAAGAATGATAATACTACCTAATAGAATAGAATTCAAGTAATCATGCCTCAGTCATTATCTCGCCTCCATGTTCACCTGATTTTCAGCACGAAGAATCGAACACCATACATTACTGATTCCGTCCGTTCTTCGTTACACGCATACATGGCTACAGTACTCAAAAATCTCGGATGCGCGCCCATCATCATTAATTCTGTGGAATATCATATACACCTCCTCTTTGACCTATCTCGAACCGTTACCGTCAGCAAAGTCGTTGAGGACGTCAAAAAGAGCTCATCCAAATGGATCAAGACACAGGCACCAGAACTCCAACAATTTGCATGGCAATCCGGTTATGGCGTGTTTGCCGTGTCCGAGTCTGATATAGAATCAGTTCGCAGTTACATCGCCAACCAACAGAAGCATCACTCCTTGCAGACCTTTCAGGATGAATTCCGCGTATTACTACAAAAGCATCGAATTCCATTCGATGAACAATATTTATGGGGCTGATCGAACGCAATCATCCATTCACATATCACGCGGCTGAGTAGGCGACCAATATTTTGTTGCACCGCCAATCGCTCTTCCTTCCCCACACGCCGGACAGGCACTGAAATTCACGGCAGTACGCCATGCACGTTAAATCGTCCTCGTCCCAATTTGAGCGATTCTAAAAAGTCACTCATAACCCGAAATATTCTACCCTTCGCCCGGCAAATAATCGAACAGACCACGCTATTAATTAGCGTGCCCATACCGTATGCTATCGCCACCCATCAAGAGTAAAATCTAATCATCCCTCGACGAGCTTAATAGCGTCGCCTTCCGGGATGTGCGACATCGAGATGGAATTAATGCAATATCGGAGTCCAGTCGGGGGTGGACCGTCGGGGAAAACGTGCCCCAGGTGGCTATCGCAACGGGCGCATCGAACCTCCGTACGCCGCATACCGAAGGACCGGTCCTCGTGTTCGGTAACGGCAGAGCCCTCAATCGGACGCGTGAAGGACGGCCAGCCGCTGCGGGACTCGAACTTTTCGCCCGAAGGAAAGAGCGGATTGCCACAGGCGCGGCATACGTATGTACCCGGGTCCTTCGTGCCTACGAAACATCCTTCGAACGGCGGCTCCGTGCCATGCTCACGTAAAACGGTGTACTCTTCCGGCGTGAGCCGTCTGCGCCATTCTTCTTCGCTTAGTTGAAGCTTATTCTCGGTCATCGTCACGATCTATCTAATGAGAAGTGCCGCACACGTCAACGAGAGAGCAGGGGAGCGGGTTTCGGAACGCGGGGCTCAGGCTAGGTCGAGATTCCCGATTGGGGGCATACTCATCGTGCCCGGCGCGATCGACCACAGTGCATTCACACGCAAAGTATCGTCTCGGCGTTAAACCGGTTAGGTACCGCCGGTGGCCGCCCTGGTCTTCGTCTTGACCGATACCTCCGGGATGCCGAGTTTGCGCGGGGTCGCGTTGCTCTCAGCGACTTTCTGCCCCTCTGTGCCTGACCTCCATCGATCATGATGAATCGTCGCCGCTTCGTTGTACTCGGCTCATCCGCCCTAGCACTTTCCGTCCTGCCTGTCTGGGCCGTTTCTCCTCGTCGTACCACCCATGTTTTGCGAGGCGCGCTCGTCTTCGACGGCACCGGTTCGCCACCGATCGAGGTCGACGTAGCGCTTGAAGGTAATCGCATCGCTGGTGTCGGTCCTCGACTCGAAGTGGGGCGCGTGCCGGAGACGCATCTTCGTGGACTGGCTCTTGCGCCGGGATTCGTCGACATCCACTCGCACACCGGTATCAATCTGCTGGTTGATCCCAACGCCCAGAGCAAGGTGCGGCAGGGCGTGACGACGGAGGTGGCGGGGCAGGATGGGATTTCAATCGGTCTCTGGTCGGCCGACCAATACGAAAGTACGCGACGCAGCTACCAGGATCGCTACGGTGTTGACGTCCCGTTTCGTGACCTCGGGGGATTTTTTGATTGGATGGATTCCAACGGAGCGGCGGTCAACGTGGCAAGCATGGTCGGGCAGGGTTCGATTCGGGCCTATGTGGTGGGACAAGATGATCGTCCGGCGACGCAGGATGAGATCGATCGCATGCGGCAGGAGGTGCAGCGGGCGCTTGAAGCGGGTGCGTGCGGGATGTCGACTGGCCTCGAGTACACGCCCGGCGCGTTCGCCGACACGTCTGAGATCATCGAACTGGCCGAAGTTCTTAGGCAATGGAATCTGCCATATGCCTCCCACATGAGAAATGAGGATGACCGGCTCCTGGCTGCTGTCGAGGAGGCGATCCACATCGGCCGCATGGCGGACGTGCCCGTCGAGATTTCGCATCTAAAAGCGCAGGGTGAGCGGAACTGGTGGAAGACGGATGTCGTGTTCGAAGCGATCGAGTCGGCACGCGAGGCAGGCGTCGAGGTGTGGTTCGATGTTTATCCGTACGTCGCCTACAGCACCGGTCTTGCAAATCTGTTTCCCGTCTCCGCCCGCGATGGCGGAACGAGTGCGTTTATTGATCGGCTGCGTACGCCGTCGACGCTCGAAGTGCTCGAACGTGCGGTGCGAGCGAAGATCGATCAACTCGGCAGCTGGGATGCCGTTCAGATCACATCGACCGGATCTGACGAGCTGTCGTGGGCGAGAGGTAGGCGACTCGGGACGCTCGCCGCCGAGCGCGAGGAGGATCCGTTCCATCTCCTGGTGAGGCTTATCGTGGAAGATCGAAATCGAACGGGGATGGTTGGTTTCGGCATGGATGAGGCCAACGTCGAGCGGAAGATGGCGCATCCGTTGTCGGTTATCTGTTCTGATGGCGGTGCGTTCGCAACAACGGGCCCCTTCTCGCATGGTGTTCCACATCCACGTGCGTACGGCACCTTCCCACGCGTACTTGGCCGTTATGTACGCGAACGCGGCATCATGCCGATGGAAACCGCCATCCATAAAATGACGCAACTGCCGGCTTCACGTACCGGTCTCAGCGATCGCGGGTTGATCCAACCGGGGGCGAAGGCCGACCTTGTGGCCTTCGATCCCGATTCGGTAATCGATCGTGCGACGTTCGAAGAGCCTCATCAATATCCTGAAGGCATTCCCTTCGTCTGGGTTAACGGCGAGCCGGTCATTTTCGAAGGTGAACACACCAATGCACGGCCAGGCCGGAGTGCGCGACCGGTCAGACCATGAGCCATCCGTCCGGTTACAATTGATTTACATCGTCGCTGTAACGAGCGCATTGCATACCAATGGTACTGTTCCTAATGTGACCGAACGACGATCTGGCGCAGGCACGTAGCCTACTGATTATTAACAGGGAAGCAAGAGTAGGGAAGAGCGTCTCCTTCGGTACGCCGAGCGTACGACAATCACTGTTCGATTGACGCAGACCGCTACCGTTTTGGCGCCAAGTACAAACATCCGGATTGCGATCGCCCGCGCTCCTCCTCACGGCCGTAGTTGCCGATTCTCACGGCGAATAATTCCTGAACCTGTGAACGAGATTTGAGGAGGGAGCAAGATGGTGACAACGAAGAAGGGACCCGTAAGATCTTCACGCAAGGATAGTGGCGGAGGAGAGATCCAGGAGGCTTTTGAAGGTACACTCGAATCGGACGTAAGCAGTATCGAAGCGGTTGAACTGCTCGATCGGTATGAATCTGCGGCTGACGACGATTCTCCAGAGGGCCATGAGCCATCGTCCAGCGAGGAATCGCAGGAGTTGATAGATGCGGGCGAGGTGTAGTCGCCTCACGTCGGTGAAAACGGTACGCTCGCCGATGTGACTCCGGAAGAGCTCTTCATCGAATCCGGAAGTGACTTCGCCTTCGATGACGAGCTCGAACTTCCGGGACAGTTCGATCGGCGGATGCTGCAGATGACCGAGGCGGATATCCTCGAAGAGCTGGGCGAGAATCGGCTTCTCAATGCATATCACCTGGAGTTCGGGGATCCGATGGCCAATGCACTCCTGCAGCAGCGCCCCGAGTTGTTGAGGTCAACCGCAGAGGTCGTCATCGGAAAAGACGACCGTGTCCGGGTTGGCAACACGAAAGTGTATCCGTGGCGGTGTATCTGCCAG
Source organism: uncultured bacterium (assembly GCA_965652945.1). Taxonomy (GTDB): domain Bacteria; phylum Bacteroidota; class Rhodothermia; order Rhodothermales; family CAZKDQ01; genus CAZKDQ01. The sequence continues at coordinate 11,956 of CBFGXY010000007.1, read as the reverse complement.
CTCACGATCGAGACGAAGACCGGGCAGGTGGCGGTAGGCACGGGATGGTTGGTCGGACCGCGAACCGTGATCACCGCCGGTCACTGCGTGTATTTGCATAATCATGGTGGATGGGCCAAGCGAATCACCGTGCGGGCTGGCCGTAACGGGCCCGACTCCCCTTACGGTGCTGTCGCATCGTCGCAGTTCCACAGTGTGTCGGGATGGAAGTCGAAGGCCAACCGTTCTAATGACTATGGCGCCATTATTCTGCCCAGTAACCAGCCTTTGGGCACGCGTCTCGGGCATTTCGGATTCGCCAACCATGGAGCCTTGTCACTTCTGGGCAGGGTTGTGAATCTGTCTGGGTATCCTGCCGGCAACGTCAATCCAGAAAATAAACCGTTCGGATATCAGTGGTGGCACGCGCGAATGATCACGTTCGTCGCCCCTCGTTATTTTGTCTATAACATTGACACTCAGGGTGGACAGAGCGGATCACCCGTCTGGCGCCTGATCAATGGGAAACGGTACGCAGTAGGAATCCATACCAACGGATCCTCCTCCGGCAATTCGGCGACGCGGATCACGAAACCGGTATTCGACAACATCAAGTCGTGGAAGAATTCGTACATGTAATCACTCGAGCGGGTCCGTCGAGGCCACGGCGGGCCCGCTTTTAAACTTGAAACCAGATGACTATGGCTGGAACGATTCGCGGGAGGGTTTCGACGTCTGAGGGGCAGCCCGTTGCCGGGGCGTCCGTCACGATTGACCGTTCGGAGGCTCCGCATCACGATCTCGCGTTCATGACTGGCGACCGGGGTGAGTTTCTTCTGGGCGGGCTTCAACCGGGGCCGTATTCCATAGCCGTTGAGGTGCACGGAGCCCCTCGTCAGGTGCGAACCGTGCAGGTGGTGAACGGCGACGAAGCGCGGCTGATTTCCGCGTCCCGGTGACGCTATTGTAGTAGTCTTGTTGGCACCTGAAATGGACATCGACGACTGTAACCGTTCCAGTCCGAATGCCGTAGTATTCACCGCTACGCGAGTGCATGTTCGGACGTGAGCCGATTTCCGCCTCATCCGGATCAGCGCATTTGCCGTCAATGTTAACCGAAGACCAGACCGAGACGAACGCCATGGCCCGCACCAGACCTGAAGGTTATCATTCAATTACGCCGTACATCACGGTTCACGATGCAAAAGCTGCGATCGAGTTCTACAAGCAGGTTTTCGACGCTGAGACCGTCACGCTGATGGAGGACGGAAACGGCAAGATCATCCACGGCGAGATCAAGATCGGCGACTCGCACCTGATGCTTGCCGACGAATTTGAGGAGTGGGGCAACAAAAGTCCGCGCACGCTCGGCGACAGTCCATCGAGCCTGATGCTGTATGTGGATGACGTTGACGCCGTTTTCGCCCGAGCCATCGAGGCCGGGGCAACGGAGCGCATGCCCGTGAGCGACCAGTTCTACGGCGACCGCTCCGGCCAGGTTGAGGATCCGTTCGGCCACCGCTGGTCGCTTTCGACAATGGTGGAAGAGCTATCGCCCGAACAGGTCGAGCAGCGCTTCGCGGACTGGCAGAACAAGGCCTGATTCGCGCCGGATAAATACAACAACGCCGGGTGCGAAGCTTGTACCCGGCGTTATTATGTATGATCGAAAGGATCTCACCTGAGCGGCATCCACTCAGATATTCATCGGCTCGCCAATAGCGACGCGCGTTGCTTCCATCACCGCCTCTGAGAGTGTCGGATGCGGATGGATCGCTTCGATGATTTCGTGTGCCGTTGTTTCAAGCACCCGCGCCGTTACAACCTCCGCGATGAGTTCAGTGGCGTCCCGCCCGATGATATGGCAGCCGAGCAGTTCACCGTACTTGGCGTCATAAAGGATCTTCACGAATCCCTCGCTGTGGCCCAGTGCGGCAGCCTTGCCGGACGCACTGAAGGGAAATTTGCCAACCTGGATGTCGTAACCCGCTTCCTTCGCCTCCTTCTCCGTGTAGCCGACTGATGCGATCTGCGGCTGGCAGTAGGTTGCGCCCGGGATGTTCTTTTTATCCAGCGGCTGAACGTCCTTTCCTGCAATCTTTTCGACGCAGATGATGCCTTCATGGCTTGCTTTGTGCGCCAGCCACGGTGCGCCCGCCACGTCACCGATTGCGTAAACCCCCTCTACGTTTGTCCGCGAAAACTCATCCGTGACGATGGCACCTTTTTCGACCTTGATTCCAAGCTCTTCCAGTCCAAGGTTCTCCACATTTCCAACGACGCCGACGGCCGAGAGCACCTGATCCGCCTCGATCACCTCCTCGCCCTTCTTCGTCTTGACGTGCACCTTGAGCGTCTTACCCTTGGTGTCAACTTTCTGGACCTCGGTGCCGGTCATTGTTTTGATGCCCTGCTTTTTGAACGATCGCGCGAGTTCTTTCGATACATCCTCATCCTCAACCGGAACAAGGCGATCGAGCAGTTCCACAACCGTCACCTCGGTGCCCATATTGTGGTAGAAGTAGGCGAACTCGACACCAATGGCGCCCGCGCCGCAGATTACCAGACGCTTGGGCGCCTTCTTCTGTAGCATCGCCTCGCGGTAGGTGATGATCTTCTTACCGTCGACCGGCAGCGGAGGAATCTCACGTGCTCGGGCACCGGTTGCGATGATGATATGCTTGCCCTGGATCTCCCGCTTTTCACCGATTTTGTTGCCGTCCATGTCTTCAGACGGCTCGACCGCGATCTTTCCGTTGCCGATGAGCGTGCCGCGCCCATAAACGACATCGATCTTGTTCTTTTTCATCAGGTACTCGACGCCCTTATTCATACGGCCGACCACGCCGCGGCTGCGCTCGATTACCTTGTCGAACTTGACGCTGATACTGCCGTCGAGCTCGAGACCGTACTCGCTCAGCTGATGCGTTTCCTCTCGCACTTCGGCACTTTTGAGCAGTGCTTTCGTGGGAATGCATCCGACGTTGAGACACACGCCACCGAGTTTATCCTTCTCGACGACCGCCGTTTTGAATCCGAGTTGCGAGGCGCGGATGGCCGTCTCGTACCCACCCGGTCCGGTTCCGAGGATGACGACGTCGTACTGAGCGTTCTTGGCCATGGTCTATCTTTGCGTTGATGATTAGGCGAAAGTGGACAGAATGCAAAAATAGCCCCGACGGAGCATCCTTACCAACCGTCCACTCTCTGGAGGGGAAAAGCTTGTGTGAAAAGACAGGTTGGAAGCGCGAACATCCAGGAATACGGGCCGATTCGCGATAGTTGAGCAATGTTCTGCGCCAAAGTGGTGCGCACAGGTTGATGCCGGCACCTGGGCATCCGGCATTTACTTCTACCGCATCGAGGCCGCGGGCGAGAGCGGTGAGCGCTTCATGAAACCCGCCGCATGACGCTGATGAAATAGCATCGCGTTGCAGCGGGAGGGAGTGGGCGGTTCATTGTGGAAAAACCGTAGGCCGCGAGCCGAGGGATCGTTGAGCGAACCCTACGGCTTTCAGTCCTCCGGTACCGCACCTTTGGCCAGCCGGTCGCGGACATACTCGACCTTCGTCTTGCCGTGCGGTTTCGGACGACCTTGCTCATCGAGATTCACGAAGACGATGCGGTCGATCGCGATGATGGATTCGTGCGTGCGCATGTTGCGAACCTCGCACCGAAGTGTGAGCGACGTACGCCCGAACTCAACCACGCCGATTCCGATCTCCACGACGTCGCCGGGCTCGGCCGAGCTCCGAAAGTCGATCGCGGAAATAAACTTCGTAACAACCTTCGAATTGTCGAGCTGTACGATCGCGTAAAGCGCCGCCTCTTCATCTATCCACTGAAGAAGCCGTCCTCCGAAGAGCGTCCCATTCGGGTTGAGGTCCTCCGGTTTGATCCATTTTCTGGTGTGAAAACGTATGGGCCGAGAAGTGTCACTCACAAGGTACAAGGGATATACGATGTCATCCTCAAGCGGGATCTGTTTCGTGGATCCCGATCGTGGCATCGTGGATGTTTAGGGCATGAGCCCGGACGCGCCGGTAATCCGTTAGCAGATCCGTAAAGATAAGGCTTAGTTTCGGATCGATGGGACTCACGGTCATGCGATGCAGGTGCTCGCTGCGGAGCTTTTTTACGTAGGCAGTAATCGCCCGGTTCATCTCCTGCGCTTCCTCTTCCGTCAACGGCTGCTGGTTGACATAAGCCTGCGTGGTTGCCTGAACGAACCGTGCCACAAGCCGGTGAAGTTCGAGCAATTCGAGCTGCTGCTCGCGAGGCAGCTGCAAATCGTTGTCGCGCAGCTTCAATTTTCCTTTCAGGAGACTCGCCAGTCGATCGGCCATCGATTCATATTCATGCGCCAGCCGAAGCTGCCTCTGACCTTCTGCAGCAACGGAGTGGGGGACACGTGCATCGAGGATGGCAGACAGAAACTCGACGATCTCCTGGTAAACATTGTCGAGCACATCCTCACGGCGGAAAATCTTCGCAATCAGATCCTCGTCGTACGAATCGCCATAGCCGAGTTCATCGAGCCACGCGATCATTTTCCGAGCTCCTTCTCCCATGAAAATGATCTCGCCCCTGCTCTGTTCGATTCCCAACACAGGTGCATCGACCGTCGCTGCGTCGAGACGCCTCAAGCGCGGAACCTCTTTTTCTTCCGGATCGGGCACCAGGCGTTCCAGGAGACGCGCGAACTTGCGCACAAATGGTAAAAACATCAGCGTGTTGGCCACGTTGAAACCCGTATGCGTCAGAGCAATGGCGGCCGTGACGACGGAGGCGTACATAGCAGGGCTGGAAGCCGTCTCAAGGGTCAGCGTCAACGGATCGGCGCCGTGTACGGTAGTGATCGCTCCCGCAATCACGCGCAGGTAAAGGCCGAATATCGCGGTGATCCAGAAAACGCCTATCACATTGAACAGAACGTGCGAATAAGCTGCTCTTTTAGCATTGACGGTAGCGCCGATCGAGGCCAGAATCACGGTAATGGTAGTGCCGATATTCTCGCCCAGGACGAGTGCCGCGGCGGTGGGAAACGGGATGACACCTGTTGCTGCCAGCCCGATCGTGATACCCAGAGTTGCACTACTGCTTTGCACCATCAATGTCAGCACACACCCGACAAGGACGCAAAGCAGCACGCCCCCGTACGTGCCGGCATCGAACCAGGCGAAGGCCTCGACGAACATAGGCATGTCTTTCATCGGTGCGAAGCCGTCCTTCATCAGCTCGAGGCCGAAGAAGACCATTCCGAGTCCCATGAGCGCCATTGCGATATATCGCGGCCGCTCCCTCTTCACCAGCAGATATGCAAGTGCGGCAACACCCAGAATCGGGAGTCCATATTTCCCCACGTTCAACACCAGAATCCAGCCCGTAATGGTGGTCCCGATGTTGGCACCCATGATCACGCCGATGGCCTGATGAAGCTGCATCAGTCCCGCGTTCGAGAGGCCAACCACGATCACGGTCGTCACGCTTGAGGACTGTACCATCATCGTGACCGCCGTTCCAGTTGCAGCGGCCATGAAGCGGTTGCTCGTCACCAGACTGATCATTCCCCTGAGCGACTGACCGGCAACGGCCTGCATCCCCTCAGACATGTACTTCATGCCGAGCATAAACAGCCCGAGTCCGCCCACGACGGTCAGCCCCATCGACAGTGCCATCGACCAGGTTTCACTCACAGGAATCGCTCATTTTGTGGGCACATAGACGAAACGTCACCGGAATAGCCTGGACGTTGTAGCAGATTGGTGGTGAAGTGCTTCGGAAGTTCATGCGTTCATGCGAATACGCCGGCGCCGAAAGTAGAACGAAGATCATAAGGAATCAAAAAAACGGCCTCCGATCCTCCAATTCTTATTCGCTAAATGATGAGGCAGCGACCCCCGTAACAGCACATCCGGTTCCGACACCCAACTCTGGGCGCCGCGTAAAGGCAGTAGTGTCAATCCACTGGCAAGAAAACGTGAGGATGGCTCGAACCTTAAACCGTACGGCGATCTGATCGTTTATGATCGATTCAAATTCAACAGGTTCTATATGATACATCGTTCCCGATCCCTCGCAAACGGACGGTCCGCATGGGCACGCTGGACACAACTAATGGTTGGGATTTTTCTCTTCGGGGTGGCCATCACGCTGATGATTCAGAGCGGGATCGGGCTGGGGCCGTGGGATGCCTTTCATTATGGTCTCCATAGACTCACCGGGCTGAGCGTGGGTGTGGCCATTATCCTTGTCGGACTCACGTACCTCATCGATGTGCGGCCGGGTCCGGGCACCGTTGCAAACATGATTCTAATTGGCGTATTCACCGATGTGGTTATGAAGATCATTCCATTGGCGGGCACCTGGGTTTCGGCGGCACTCATGTTCCTGGCCGGTGTGCTCTTAACGGCATTTGCCACTGGAATGTACATTGGCGCAGGTCTCGGCATCGGTCCGCGCGACGGAGTGATGATTGGAATCAGCCGCCGAACGGGCTGGCAGGTCGGGCGGGTCAGAACAGGCATAGAGATCGCGGTGCTGGCGATCGGGTGGCTGATGGGTGGAATGGTCGGAGTTGGTACCGTCATTTTTGCTCTCCTCATTGGACCGGCGACCCAGTGGAGCATGAAGCTATTCGGTATATCCTCTACCGGCGCCACGCGGGAAGAAGTGGAGCGGGAGCGGGAACGTGCGGTCAGTACCGAGAGCCTGCCGAGGGCAGCTTAACGATTCGAGGCCACCGGCGCATCGATGCATGGGATTGCGTAGTTTGCGTCTCCTACTCAATTTTTGAACGTTTATTTCGCAGGATGGACGAACTCTCACCCGAGATCGTTGCTCGTGTCAACACCTGGCTCGACGACGATTACGATCAGGATACCCGGCGCGAGATTCAGGCGCTGATAGATCAGAAAAACTGGAAAGAGCTCACCGACGCATTCTATCGCGACCTGGAATTCGGAACGGGCGGGCTGCGTGGAATCATGGGTGCAGGCACCAACCGCATCAACAAGTACACGCTGGCAATGGCCACGCAGGGGCTGAGCAATTACCTGCGAAAGGTCTATCCGGAAGAGCAGGTGCGTGTCGTGATCGCACACGATAATCGTAACAACGCATCGAAATTCGCGCGTGTGGTGGCAGAGGTATTCGCGGCGAACGGCATCTATGTCTATTTCTTCGATGGAATGCGTCCCACACCCGAGCTCTCGTTCGCGATCCGTGAGCTCGGATGCCACAGCGGGGTGATGCTCACGGCCTCTCACAATCCCAAAGAATACAGTGGATACAAAGCGTATTGGCGCGACGGCGGTCAGGTAATCGACCCTCACGACAGGAAAATCATCGATGAGGTTGGCAAGATCCGTGGAATCGGCGATGTACGTTTCGATGCCGATGAGGACCTCATCGAGACAATCGGTGAGGAGATGGATCGGAAGTATATCGCCAAACTGACCGAGGTCTCGGTCAGTCCGGATGCGGTTCGCCGGCAGTCCGACATGCGGATCGTTTATTCACCGATCCATGGAGCGGGGATCGCGGGTGTTCCTCAGGTTCTCGAGGCTTTCGGGTTCCGAAACGTTACGCTGGTGAAGGAGCAGTGCATCCCCGACGGCAATTTTCCAACCGTCGTCTATCCCAATCCGGAGGAACACGAGGCGCTCACGCTCGCGATAGAGAAGGCGCGAGAGGTCGATGCCGAACTCATTATGGCAACGGATCCGGATGTTGACCGGGTAGGTATCGCCGTTAAGGATGATCGAGGCGATTACATACTTCTGAACGGCAACGAGACGGGATGCCTGCTCATCAACTATCTGCTGATGCGGTGGGATGAACTTGGCAAACTGACGGACAATGAGTACATCGTAACTACCATCGTCACCTCGTACCTGATGGATCGCATTGCCGAGGCGCGAGGTGTCGAGTGCTACAACGTGCTCACCGGCTTCAAGTATATCGGGGCGCTGATGACGGAGCTCGAGGATGAGAAAACGTTCATCGCGGGCGGTGAAGAGAGCTACGGCTATCTCGTAGGCGATCATGCTCGCGACAAGGATGCGGTCGTCTCGTGTGCCTCGATTGCGGAGATGACGGCCTATTACCGTGATCAGGGCCGCACACTCTACGAAGCCATGCTCGACATGTATGAACGATATGGATTCTACCGAGAGAAGCTCGTTTCTATTACGAAGAAAGGGAAGGAGGGCTCGGAAGAAATCGCAGCGACGATGGAGCGGCTGCGCAAGCGACCTCCCACCGAACTGGGCGGCTCATCCGTCGTGAGAATACTCGATTATCAGGCGCGGATCGAGGTCGACGTTCGTACCGGAAATGCCCGTGCCATCGAACTCCCGCGGTCGAACGTACTCCAACTCGTCATGGAAGACGGAAGTATCGTCTCTGCACGTCCATCCGGGACGGAGCCCAAGATCAAATTCTATTGCAGCACCACCGGCACATTGGGTGCCGATCGCGACTACAGAGGGTTGAGTAAAAAACTGGATGACCGTATCGACGAGATGCTCGGTGATCTGGGCGTTCTGTAACAAGCACGTGCCCCCTGGTTTCGCAATCTTTCCGCGATATGTCGTAGCATTGGTCAGGCCCGAAAATTCGTCGCGGAATTCGTGCCTACGCCCACATCCAGATACAAATTATCAGAAGCATGCTTCAGCGTGTGACCGTAGTTTTATCCAGCGTATTTCTTGCCATCATCCTGGTCGGACCCGTTCAGGCTCAGATTCCTGGTATTTCGGTGGGGCTCGCCGGAGGTCCGTCCTTCCCAACGGGTGATCTGGGCGATTATACCGACGCCGGGTTCCATCTGCAGGGTGTGGCAGAGCTTTCGCTCCCGCTGCTGCCCTTCGCCGTGAGGGCCAATGCTGATTTCCATCAGATGTCGGGAAGTGTCGACGGCACCAGCCGTCAGCTGTTTGCGAATGTGAACGCCGTCTTTCGCGTGCCGATAGTTCCCTTGCTTCTGAACGGGTATTTAACCGGTGGGCCCGGAATCTATCATTCTCGTTTCAGTGACGGGATCTTAGGATTCGGAGGAAGTCACGAAACGAACGTCGGCTTCAATGTGGGCGCAGGTGTCCAGGTTGGCTTCGTGTTGATCGACCTCTTTCTTGAAGCCCGCTATCATAACGTGCTTGGAGGCGACGGATCCCCCACGTTCGTCCCCGTAACGGTCGGCATCATGTTTTAACGTAGCCGCACCTCTTCAACGGATAAGGTCGACGTTTGGCAGGTTTTCGTTGCGGTGGTTGAAATGGTCGGGAAGTGGTATCATGACTCCCAGACGACATGATCCCCACGCGACGGCTCATTGACCTCTTCCTGGTAGTAATTGGTCCGATGTGGTGAGACGTTGGTTGCTGCTTTGCGGCCTCACCCTCTATCTCGTCGGTGATGACGGACCGACTCCGCACGCTGCTTGTAGTGCTTATCGTGCACGGCGCTATACTCGCCTCGGGCTGCACGCCCATGCGTTTTACGAGCGAGTACGATGAGGAGACCGATCGGCGCGTCACCGAACTTCATCATACGCTCGAGGCCGTGCTCACGGCAATCGAAGAGGAGCTTGCCGTCCCCGAAACCGAGGCGTTGTTTCCCGAGGCATTCCCTCATGTGTTGATCGAGCTGCGCTCCCTCAAACTGAGAGCATCGGCCCGGCCAATGAATGAACTGCAAGTAGCGCAGTTCGACCAACTCGAGGCGCAGCTGAACGTGTTCGCCAAGGCGTTCGCGGAGGGCCTGCATCCATCAGAGGTCGCGATTTTTCGACGCGGCTTCGAGCAGACCTTTCGCGCGATACTAACGCTCGAGTTTGCTCGAAAACGAGGTGCGGAATGACCTCTTTCACCCACATTCGGAGGATACCGTGAACCTGGACGCCCAGCAAATCCTGACCGACATGACGGAAGCTGCGCGCCGGTCGTTCGAGCATGACTGGCCGCTGGCCCGCACCTACGTGGAGACGGAGTTCACTTCGTACGTCCACACCCTTGGCATGATTGCCCAGTTGCTCGAGCATGAGGCGATTACTCCGGAGCGGGCAGTTATGCATCTGGATTTCCAGAGACGGGGAATGGAGGCCGTCCTCCTGACCGTTCAAGGCCTGGGAGTACTGGTGGTCGAGAACGCGATCAACGCTGCCATCGCTGCGGTTCGCCAGTCGGTCAATACTGTTGTCGGATTTCCGTTGCTCTGACGAGGCACTTGTACCATCCTTGTTCCATCGCGAGTGTTGGTTCGAGGCTGAGGTGGCACCTTCCTATTTTGATTTACGGCTAGAGAACGCGCCGTCCGTCGCCCATCCTCAACGAAAGGCCCTCACTCGATCATGACGCGTCGCAAGCTGTTAACCGGAATTGCCGCCGCAGGAGGGCTCGGTCTGGCGGGAATTATCGGTGTTCCCTCCATCATCACGGCTTTCTCTCCGTTGCGAACGCGCGGCGAGGTCCAGCTCTGGAGCGTAGTGGGTCCGGTGGAGAGTTTCCCCATCGGCAAAGTGCGGCAGGCAAATGTCGATGTTCAGCGCAACGATCGGACAGCCTCCCTACGCGAGAAAGGCGTATTCGTCTGGCATTCCGAAGCCGAAGGCATCGTCGTCTACTCACGCGACTGCACTGACCTGGGATGTCCGATCACGCACGATCCGGGGAGTAACTGGTTCTTCTGTCCATGCCATGGAGGGATTTTTTCCACCGATGGCCGCCCTCAGGCGGGTCCGCCTAACAGGCCCTTGTACCGGTATACGACGCGCATAAGAGGCGGCATTCTGGAAATCGACCTGAGATCCGTGCCGCCCATGACCTGAGGTGCCGGCCCCCAATCACCCCTCACCCACCTTCCGTCATCGTGTCTCGATGGAGCTCATGGATAGTTGATCGGCTGGGCATCGAGCCCATTCGAAGTACGTTGCTCGATCGACGTGTGCCGGCGTTGCCTTGGTATCACGGCGATGGATTCACCCTGCTCGTCCTGCTGAGCATCCTCGTTCTGACGGGCATGTTCATGACACTCACCTACGCCCCGTCTCCCGATACTGCTCACGAGAGCGTACGCTTCATTACGGAGCAGCAGACAATGGGGTGGTTCGTCCGGGCTTTGCACTACTGGTCAGCGGGCATGATGGTGGTGATGACGTTTTTCCACCTGTTTCGAATCATTCTGGTCTCGGGCTATCGCTCGCCGCGAGAGGGGACGTACCTGGTAGGCGTGTTCATGCTCTTCGTGGTACTGTTGATGGCAATCACCGGTTATATGCTTCGCTGGGATGAGCGCGGATTATATGCTGTAAAAGTCGTGCTCTATCACCTGGGGAACGTGCCGTGGATCGGAAATCATCTGGTGATCCTGGCGCAGGGTGGACAGGAGATAGGTGCCAGGACGCTTACGCGGATTTATTCAATCCATGTGATCTTCGTGCCGCTCCTTCTTCTGGCGATGCTCGGCATACACATGTATCTGGTTATACTGAAAGGTGTCACCTCGCGCGCAGAGCGCCGCCGGCCGGTACATTCGAAGGAAGAGCAGGAACGGTTGTATGACGAGGAGATCAACTCCGAGAACGGAGAGCCCTACTTCCCCGATGCGTTTCTGGGCACCACTCGTCTGGCGTCCTTCGTGATTGCCACGGTGCTGCTGCTCACCATTTTTGTCGGTCCTCGTGCGCTGCAGCCGGAGGCCAGTCTGACTGCGACAGCTTTTCCGGCGGAAGAATGGTGGTTCTGGTGGTACAGCGCGCTTATCGCCATAACCCCTTCGTGGCTCGCTCCGATCATGGTCGTGGCGTTGCCGATCGTCGTTTTCTTGTTTCTCGCGGCGCTGCCTTTTCTCGACAATGGACCACGGAGGGGTATTCGCGCTCGGCCGTACGTTGCCGTCTCGGTTGCAGCCTGTGTCGTGATTCTTCTCGGCCTCACCAACTATCGTTACTTTTCTCCATGGACGGGCTGGCCGCGGT
>CBFGXY010000006.1:0-16531 GCA_965652945.1 uncultured bacterium | reverse complement strand
AAGAGGTACAGTACATGGCTAAGCAAGAACCCATCAAACAAGAAGGAGTAGTCACCGAGGCTATCACGATACCAGAACGCCCCTGCGTATCGCGCTGGGCCTCAACGCCGTAAATCTCATTCTCAATCCCTTATTTATTTTTGGATTGGGGATGGGCATCGCAGGTGCCGCCTCGGCAACCCTCATCGCGCAGTGGACGGGTGCGGCCTGGTTCCTTGTGATATTGCTTCACAGGGATCGGAAGCAGATGGGCATTCGATTCTTCATACCGCCCCTGGCCGAATTAAAGCCGTTCTTGCGGATTGGCTGGGAGCTGTCCGTCCGCACTTTTGCACTTATCGGGACGATGACACTCGCCACCGCAATCGCGACGCGCGTTGGCGTGCTCGCCGTGGCGGCTCATCAGGTTGCAGCGCAGCTGTGGATGTTTATGGCGCTAGTTGTTGACGCTCTGGCCGTTGCAGCGCAAGCACTTGTGGCGGGTTATCTTGGCGCCGCCAAGCCCCGGACGGCACGAAGAGTATCCGACCGGCTCTTGTTTTTTGGATTGCTGGTCGGCCTTCTCCTGGCAGGCGGGTTCGCCCTGCTCTCAGCATTCCTGCCGAAACTGTTTACGGACGATGTGGAAGTAATCGCACTTGTCATGTCCGTCTTTCCGTTCGTAATCGCGATGCAGCCGATCAATGCCCTCGTGTTCGTCTGGGACGGCATTTTTATGGGGCATGAAGACTTCGGATACCTCGCTAAAGCGATGGTGATCTCCGCCGTCGCCGGGATGGGCGTCCTGTTACTGGTAATCCCGATGGGATGGGGCCTCGCCGGCGTCTGGTGGGGAATCGTGACTCTGATGAGTGTTCGACTGGCAACCCTGGCCTGGCGGTACTATATCACGATCTCGGAATAGTGGCCCCCAACCGAGACCTTCGATTACTTGTACCGGTACACGATACGCCCCTTGGTCAGGTCGTACGGCGACAATTCGACGTCAACGCGGTCCCCGGGAAGAATCTTAATAAAGAACTTCCTCATCTTTCCGGAAAGCAATCCGAGAATCGTATGACCGTTGTCCAGTTCAACACGAAATTGAGCGTTCGGAAGCGCCTCAGTGACTACTCCTTCTTGTTTGATGGGTTCTTGCTTAGCCATGTACTGTACCTCTTCGTTGAACGATTCAAAAGGCGATGATCTCGCCATAGCTGTGATAATACGATTTAACAGATTGAAGGATCCAAAACCGGCATTGAGGAGAGGTGCGGGCGGTTTTCACAATAGTCTGCAGATCTCACTCGTTCGTGTCTACATTAAATGAATGCGTAGTTGCGTTGCGATAGCGCTCCTGGTTTTTGTGGGTTGCAACCCGTTCGCGCCCGCACTCGAAGAGGGCGACCCATTTGGCGATCTGATGGGAGACGGCCGATCGATCGACGGCTTCTTCACCAATTTCAAAAACGCTTACGAGCTGCGAGACATTTCTCTATACGAATCGCTTCTGGATTCCGCGTTCACCTTCATATATTATGATTTTGATGCGGGAGTAGAGCGCCAGTGGCGGTTTGGACAAGAACTGGAATCTACCCGCCGGCTTTTTGACCGCGCAAGTGGAGTCCAGCTGAGATGGAATCAGATCATCTCCCAGGATGTTTTCGATGAAGGCAGACAGGCGCAGGTTGTCCGATCGTTCAACCTTCTCATCGCCCTCGAAGGAAGTGATGCGATGCGCGGATCAGGAAACGTCAATTTTTCCCTTGGTCGCTCCGACTCGACGGCCGTCTGGAAGCTGCGACGTTGGAGAGACGAAAGCGAGTTTTGAAGCTACGGTTGGCAATTCGTGTTGGATATTCGCCTGATTAGTTCCGATCATTTGTGCCGCCACCGCACAGAGCCATGTGTCGGGCCCAACCCATTCTTTCACAACAAAACCAACTTCCCGCAACAGTCAGATGCATGACGCCATCTCTTATGCCAAATCCAATTCTGATCGGTTCGTGTCAGAGCTCGAAGATTGGATTCGCATTCCGTCAATATCCACCGACTCGAAGTACAAGGAGGACGTTCAGAAAGCGGCGGACTGGCTCGTCGATCATCTGAAAGCCATCGGGATCCAGCGGGTCGAAGCCCGTCCCACCGAAGGCCATCCGATCGTATACGCTGAGCACATCGTCGACCCGTCTCGGCCGACGGTGCTCGTATATGGTCACTACGACGTGCAGCCCCCCGATCCGCTCGAGTTGTGGGACTCGCCCCCCTTCGAGCCGGTCAAAAAGGACGGCCATCTGTATGGACGGGGGACCGCAGACGACAAGGGGCAGCTGTTTATGCATATCAAGGCGCTCGAGGCGTGGCTGAAGACCGATCAGGAGCCGCCGGTCAACTTGAAGTTTATCATTGAAGGGGAGGAAGAGAGCGGTTCGAATAACCTGGTTCCCTATATCGAGGCGCATCAGGATGAGCTGACCGCGGATGTGGTCCTGGTGTCGGACACCGCAATGTTCGGCCCCGGTATCCCCTCGATCACTACCGGACTTCGCGGGATGGCCTATTGCGAGGTCACACTGATCGGTCCGGACAGAGATCTACATTCGGGTGTGTACGGAGGTGCGGTCGAAAATCCGATCAGTGCCTTGAGCCGCCTGATTGCCGATCTACATGATCATCTCCATCGCATCAAGCTGCCGGGATTCTATGACAGCGTCGTCGATCTGAGCGAGCGAGAGCGGGAGATGATTGGTGACCTGCCCTTCGACAAGGACGAATGGAAAGCTTCCATTGGAATAAAGGCATCCAAAACGGAAGACGGGTATTCGGTTCTCGAGGCCACCACGGCACGTCCGACGCTCGAAGTCAACGGAATCTGGGGCGGATATATCGGAGAAGGCGCCAAAACAGTTCTGCCGTCTCGAGCTTCGGCGAAGATTTCCTGCCGCCTCGTTCCCGATCAGGAGCCGAAAGAGATCGCGCAAAAGCTGCGAAAGTACTTTCAGGTGAACACCCCGCGCACGATGACCCTCGAGTTTACCGAGCTTCACGGCGGCCATCCGGTAGTCGTCGATACTTCGACGCCCGCCATGCAGTCCGCTAAAGCCGCGCTTCACGGAGTTTTTGGGCGAGAGCCGTATTTCACACGGGAAGGTGGTTCGATTCCCGTGGTGGCCGATTTCAAACGCATCCTTGGACTCGATACCGTCCTGATGGGATTCGGCCTGGCCACTGATGCCATTCACTCGCCGAACGAACGGTTCGAGCTTGCCCGGTTCCACCAGGGAATTGAGGCATCGATTCGCTTTATGGAGGAGTACGGGAAGGCGGAGCCCGCCGAGGGCAGTTGACCTGAGGAGATGTCGTTGGAGGGTCGAACCACTCCCGTATGCGGGTCGTATTTATGGCGACCTCACACGACGCTGTTCGAACTTCCCAAAGGATGACGTAACTTGACGTCCTCCTTGCCCGGGTGGCGGAATCGGTAGACGCAACGGTCTCAAACACCGTTGGCCGCAAGGCCGTGTGGGTTCGAGTCCCACCCCGGGTACGGAAATGAGCCGGGTTCCTTTACTGGAAGTCGGCTTTTTCTATGCACTTAGAGTGCCTCGACAGGACGGCAGAAAGGCATGGTATACACCAGACTGTACACCGGGAAGATAAGTAGGGAAATCGACGCAGCAATATTCAGGCATGCCGTCGAAATGCTGATATGGATGCAGGATAATGCTCGGAAGTACGCCGTCGCCGAAGAACGAGCATCCAGCCGCGCCGATATACCGCAAAGCCACACCAGCGGAGGTACCTTATGGAGGTAGTGCTGGTCCATGGCCCCTGCCGGTCCTGGGCCCTCACCTCCGGCCCCTCTCCCTTTAGGAGAGGGGTGACGCACCCTTACGTGTCATCCTGAGGAAGTGCTGGCAAGAATACTTCAGATGTGGCGGGGAGCGATCCCGGCACGACGAAGGACCTCCCCACGTCAACCAGGCTGGGACCATGTCAGGAGATCCTTCGCCTCCGCTCAGGATGACACATTTGGCGTTGTGAGATCCTTCGACTGCGGCCCCTTTCCCATGGGGAGAGGGGTGACGTGCTTCGCGGCTTGAAAAATCCCGCTTTCCCCTGGGAGAGGGGTTAGGGGTCAGGTCAGTGCCCGGTAAATCACCGCTCTAATTTCCATGAGCACCCGATCCGTCTCCTCGACCACTTCGCGGTTCCAGAATCGAAGGACGGAAGTACGCCGTCGCCGAAGCACGAGCATCCAACCGTGCCGCTATACCGCAAAGCCACACCAGCGGAGGTGCCTGATGGAACGGTATTTCACCTCACGGGAGATCTCGTGACGTTCCTCGGCATTCCCTCTTTAAAGTGCCGAACCAACTGGGGGCGAGGTCGTGAGAGTGAGGACGCGAATCATCAAACTGCAACGAATGTCATGGCCGATCCCGAAGTCTGGCTGCGTGGCCCGGTAGAGGGCGTCTCATCTCTCCTTCAACCCGCCGCACATGCCCTCCTGCAAGCAAAAGAAGAAATCCCATCCATTCTGGCCACCTTTCCCGATGACAAACTATGGGAACGACCGGGGGGCGTCGCTTCAGTTGGCTTTCATCTTAAGCACATCCCTGGGGTGATCGACCGGCTGTTTACGTACGCCGCGGGTGAAAAGCTCTCAACCGAGCAGTTCGCACGTCTGAAGGCGGAACAGGAGGAAACCGGAGAATCCAAAGAGGATCTCATTCGAGCTCTACAACACCAGGTAGATAAGGCGGTGGAGAAAATGCGGGACATCGATCCGGCCACTCTGACGGATTTCAGAGGAGTCGGACGAAAGCAATTACCGTCGACTAAGCTGGGAATGATCTTCCACGCCGCGGAACACTCGATGAGGCACATGGGACAACTGCTCGTTACGGCTCGCATACTGGAGCACAACGGCGCCGCGTCCTGAGAAAGGCGGAAAGAGGAGCACGAATGGCCTCCCGAACGTCATTGCCTGAATAGCGTCCGGGAGGATATCACCATTCCAGATACATACCCGGGCTTACTCGACCCAGTCCGCTATGAAAACGTTGGTGACCCGGCTCGGCTCCCGTTCGATGTTGCGGTTGGAGGAGAAGATCAGCTTCGTGCCGTCGTAGCTGAACATCGGGAAGGATTCGAATGTACCCGAATGGGTGATCTGTTTCAGGTTCGATCCATCCAGGTCGACCATGAAGATGGCAAACTCACGGCCGCCTCCATCCAGTTTGTGATGGTTGGATGAGAAGAGCAACCGCTGGCCGTCAGGATGGAAGAAAGGAGCCCAGTTGGCACCGTCGAGGTCCGTAACCTGACGCTTATTGGATCCATCGGCATCCATCACGTAGATATTCAACTCACCCGGCTCGACAAGGCCCTGCTCGAGCAGCTCGCGATGTGATTCGAGGTCCTCACCTTCCGGTCGGCTGGCGCGCCAGACGATCTTCTTCGAATCGGGCGAAAAGAACGCGCCGCCATCATATCCGGGCTCATCCGTCAACTGCAGGTACTCACCCGTTTCGATCTCATACCGCCACACATCGATATCCCCGGAACGCGTGGAGGTAAAGACGATGTAGCGACCATCGGGGGAGACGGTGGCTTCAGCATCGTAGTAATCGCTCTGAATCAGAGGCTGCGGATTCGATCCGTCTGCTTCGGCTACATAAATATCGTAAGCCTCATAGACGGGCCATGCATATGCGCCGGTGGCGGAAGGGCGCGGTGCCGGACATTCCGGTCCGGCTGCATGAGTCGACGAATACACGATTCGCCCATCTGGAAGAAAATATCCGCAGGTCGTGCGGCCCGAGCCGGTCGAGACAAGCTGATAGGGCGATCCGCCCTCGCGTAACGTTCCGTCGGTGTTCATCACAAACTGCTGATCACAGCCTTGCGAATTAATCTCATCCCAGTCGCTCTGGAAAATGATTTGCCGATCGTCACGGCTGAAGTAGGCCTCTGCGTTGTTTCCCCCGAACGTGAGCTGGCGGATATTTCGCAGATGATCCTCGCCCTCGAACCATAGTGAGTCGTGCTTCAGGTAAAAGGTGTCGGAGGGTGGGGTAGAGGCTTCTCCTGAACATCCGGCGGCGATCAAGAGAACGATGGGCAGTAGAAGAGCGTTAGCTGCTCGACTCAGGAATTGCATATGATTATCAACGATTAATCGGACAGAGGAATGATGGAAGGTACGAAGACGGAAGCGTATGAAGTAACGGATTTTCAGCGCGAAGTAATCGATGCCAGCCATGAAAGGGCAGTTCTGGTGGATTTCTGGGCAGCATGGTGCGGACCGTGTCGAGCACTGGGGCCGGTTCTCGAGAAGCTTGCCGAAGAAGTGGATGCCCCTTTCACGCTTGTAAAAGTGAATACGGATCTGAATCCGGAAATCTCAACACAGTACGGTATCCGTGGGATTCCGGCGGTGAAGTTGTTCGTCGATGGAGAGGTTGTAGACGAGTTTACCGGGGCGCTGCCTGAGTATGCGGTGAGGCAGTGGCTTGAAAAGGCCATCCCGTCGCCACAGAAATTGCAAGTTGAGGAGTCGGAGCGAGCCATCGATTCGGGCGAAACCGAACGAGCCAGAGAACTTCTGGATGGGGTGCTGGAGGAAGAACCTCAAAATCCGAAGGCGCGCATATTGCTTGCCCGGCTCCTGGCGCTGTCGGATCCGCAGCGTGCAATCGAGCTCGTAGATGGAGCTGCGTTCGCAGGTGCAAGCTACGTGCAACTCGGGGAAGCCGTTAAAACGCTGGCAGAGTTCGCCGAGGCGGCGGATTCACCCGACAACCTCCCTGACGATCCTGCCCGATCTGCGTATGTGGCCGCCGCGCGCGCAATGAGAGAAGGTCGATACGACGAGACCATCGATCAGCTCATTGAGATCCTCAAGGTGAACCGATACTATCACGACGATGCCGCACGTCGCGCGGGCGTCGCATTATTTATGATACTTGGGGATGAGCATGAAATCACACGGTCGAAGCGGCGCATGTTTGACATGTGGCTATATTGACCGCGGATAAATTGGGAAGATCGGAGCACGGTCAGCGATTGGGTTTTGCCTCGGACTCATTCCAAAGACGGATCGAGCAGTGACCTGAGGCCCGCCGGCAATCGCATAATGCTCTGAGCAATTATTAGCGGGTCGGAGCCTGTGTTCGATGATCACCCGAATCATCCGCACCAGCTTCCCCATCTCCCGAACCCAGCGTCACGCAGCGTCGACGCGTTCCTGTTCGCGGTACTGAAGTTCGTAGAGCTTCCGATACAGGCCATTCATCGCGAGAAGCTCCTGGTGACGACCACGCTCGCGGATCTGTCCCCGGTGCATCACCAGAATCTGATCCGCGTGCTGGATAGTCGAAAGGCGGTGGGCAATGACAAGAGAGGTGCGATCGGCCATCAGGCGCTCCATGGCCTGCTCGATCAGGAGCTCGGTCTCGGTATCTACGCTCGATGTGGCCTCGTCCAGCACGAGGATAGCCGGATCGTACACGAGCGCACGAACGAAGGATAACAGTTGTCGCTGACCATGCGACAGCGATGCGCCCCGTTCGCGAACATCCTGTTCATATCCCTTCGGCAGGGCTCGAATGAACCGGTCTGCACCTACCAATTCCGCTGCCCGTCGTACCTGTTCGGGCGTGATGCTTTCATCGCCGAGGGTAATATTGTTCTCGACCGATCCTGAAAAGAGGAACACATCCTGCAACACCAGGCCCACGTTGCGGCGAAGCTCCTTGAGACGCATCCTCCGGATGTCAATTCCATCGATCAGTATCTTTCCCTTCTGGATCTCATAAAACCGAAGGAGAATATTGATGATCGTGGTCTTTCCGGCCCCGGTGGCGCCGACGATAGCCGCTTTCTGACCCGGGGCAATGACGAAGGACACATCCCTCAATATCCAGTTCGGCTCGACCCCATCCTGAATATCCCGATCGTAGGTGAACCAGACATTGCGGAACTCTATCAGACCACGGAATCGTCCCGTCTCGACGGGTTCGGCAATCTCTTTGATCGAGTCGTCATGGTCGAGCAGGGTGAAGATGCGCTCGGCGCCCGCCATGGCACTTAGCAACGTATTGTACTGATCGGAAAGGTTGCGGATCGGCTCAAAGAACTGACGGGAGTATTGGATGAAGGCAACCAGCACGCCAAGAGTCAGTGTGCCACTCATCGCGTTTAGTCCACCGAACCAGATGACGAGCCCGAGAGCTACCGACCCCAGAATGTCTACGGCTGGCCAGAACAGTGCGAAGTAGAAAATCGTCTTGATCTGCGCCGCACGGTGATCGTCATTGATCTGCCTGAAGCGCCGCATTTCCTCGCGCTCACGGTTGAAGAGCTGGACGATCTTCATCCCGGTTATGTGCTCCTGCAGGAAAGAGTTCAGGCGCGCCACCTGCTTCCTGGTCTCTCGATACTGCTCACGGACCTTGTTTCGAAAGACGAATGTGGCCCAGAGCATGATTGGCAAGACGGCCAGTGTGACAAGCGCAAGCACCCAGTCCAGCATGAACATGAAGTACAGAATGAATGCGAGTCGAAACAGGTCGCCCAGGATAACGACCAGTCCGGCCGACAGAACATCGCTCAGGGCTTCGACATCACTCGTCGTTCTGGTGATGAGGCGCCCGAGGGGTGTGCCGTCAAAGAACCGCAGCGATTGCCGCTGGATGTGACGATAGAGCTTCGTGCGGAGGTCATAAATTGCCTGCTGACCTATCCATTGTGTCAGATAACCTCGCGCAAAGGCGAAGATGCCTTCCCCCACAAGAGCTGCGAGCAACAGAATGATGATGCTCGTCAATCCATCTACATCACCTGCGACGATGTAATCGTCGATCGCGCGCTGGATGAGGGCAGGACGAAGGGGTCCCAGAAAAGAGGCACCGATCGTAAGGATCAGGGCCAGGGCGACCCACCACTTGTAAGGTTTGAGGTAGGCAATGATGCGCCTCAACATGCGACCGTCAACGCCGGCTTCGCCCTGTCTATCCTTCTCTCCTTTTCCGGATTGATTTTCGGCCACTATGCATCCACTGGTTATTGTCCGCCTCCAATCGCGTAGCGCTTTAATTCCTCAGCCGCCTCCGTGTTCTTGAACACGCGGCGAGCCTCCTCGACGAGCAACTCGGGTGATGCGTACCGCGCGCTGAAGTGGCTCAGTATTAGCTTGCCGGCTTCCGCTTCCAATGCAACTCGTGCGGCTTCGGTCGATGTGCTGTGACCCGTTCGGATGGCATGCTCGACATCGGCCGCTGCAAATGTTGCATCATGGAACACGAGCCGTGCACCGCGGGCGAGTTCGACTCCTGCATCACAGGGTCTTGTGTCGAAGATATAAGCGAACGAGGCTCCGTCGCGGGGCGGGCTCACCACATCAGCCGATCGCACGACTGTTCCATCAGATAGAACCACATCTGTGCCTGACTTCAATTCGCGGAAGTGACGGTAATCTACGACACCCAGAGCGCGTGCCTTCTCGACGTCAATGTTACCCTGGCGCGGTCGTTCTTCGAATCGATACCCGGCGACCGGAACTCGATGTACGAGTGGGCGGGCGGTTACGGTGAAATCGGGCGCGTCCAGCGCGGTCATTTTCCCGAACTCAGAATCAAATTCAGTGAAGCGGATGGGAAAGGAGAGCTCATGATCGGCCAGGCCCGGGATCATCTGAAGAACGGTACCGATTCCTCTCGGACCCACGACGGTCAGAGGATCCTTGCGCCGGTTCAGCGAGAGTGATGTGAGCAGGCCCGGTAATCCGAAAAAGTGATCGCCATGCAGATGCGTGATGAAAATCGCATCGATCCGATTCCTGTTCAACCCCGCATCCATCAAGCGAAATTGCGTTCCTTCCCCACAATCGAAGAGCAGAATGCGTCCGCCGCGTTGCAGTGCGGTGGCCGAGAGCGCCCGATCGCGCGTAGGAGTTGCCGCCGAGGTGCCGAGTGGGATGACGTCGGTCTTCATAAGACAGAGGGCATCACAAGGCACTTATTTCTTCTTCGAGCAGCTGCTTGCGGTAGAAATCCGCGTAGAGACCGTTTTGATCGAGCAACTTGTTGTGGTTGCCGCGCTCTACTATGCGACCTTCATCGAGTACGAGGATGAGGTCGGCATCCTGAACGGCCGAAATACGGTGGCTCACAATCACGATCGTGCGCTTACCGTAATGCTGCCGGAGCTGATTTAGTATCCGCTGTTCGGTTCGCGTGTCGACCGCGGACAGTGCATCATCGAGGATCAAAATTCGCGGCCGTCGGATGAGTGCTCGAGCAATTGAGGACCGCTGTTTCTGTCCTCCCGACAGTGTGATGCCTCGCTCGCCGACATACGTCTCGAATCCCAGCGGGAAATCCTGGATGTTCTCTAACAGTTCAGCTTCAGCGGCGGCCGTGGCTACATGATCTTGCGGCGCATCCAGCTCGCCAAAGGCAATATTGTTGGCGATCGTATCACTGAAGAGGAAGACATCCTGCGGCACATAGCCGATCGATGAACGCAGCAGTTCGAGGGGGATGTTGCGCACGTCGTGGCCGTCGATGAAGACGCGGCCCTGCGAAGGATCGAGGATGCGAGGGATCATCTCGACGAGGGTCGTTTTCCCGGATCCGGTTCGTCCGACGATGGCCAGGACCTGACCGGCGGGAAGATCGAAGGAGACGTCATCGATCGCCGGTTGGGTCTCGTTCTCGTACTGGAACGACACATTCTCGAACGTAAGGCGCCCGTCGATTTGAGTCAGTTCGGTGAGCGTATCCTCGTGATCCGAAATCTCCGGCTCGGCATCAAAGATATCGTTGAGCCTCGTCATTGACGCAGAGGCGCGCTGCACCATAGTGATCACGAAGCCCATCGACGCCACGGGCCAGGTCATCATCGCCACATAAATGATATACTCGGCGATGTTACCGATCGTAATCGTGCCGGCCATCACCTGATAGCCTCCTTGCCACACCACGATGATCGTAGAAAGGCCCACAAGCAGCAAAAAGACGGGGCGATAGGCGGAATCGACGCGTGCGAGGTCGAGCATGCGATCGCGATAGAGGCCGCTTTCCTCATCGAAGGCGGCGGCCTCGGCTTCCTCACGCGTGTAGGCCTTCAGCACCCGAATGCCGGAGAGCGCTTCCTGCACCCGGCTGGTGAGAGATGAGTACTGCCGCTGGATCGCGTCACTCCTTGAATGAACCATCCTCGCCATGAAAAACACGGAGAGGGTGAGAAATGGCATGGGGATCAGCGCGTAGAGCGTGAGCGTCGGCGAGATCAGTAGCATCACGGTCATCGCAGTGATGAGGATGACCCCGGCCCGGGTCACATACATGATGGCGGGTCCAATGTAGCGTCGAACATGCTCGATGTCGCTCGTTGCGCGTGTAATGACATCGCCCGTCGACAGGCGCCGGTAGAAACCCTGCGAGAGTGTTTGCAGGTGACTGTAGAGCTGATTCCGGAGGTCGAACTCAATATGTCGGGATGCCACCACGACGGTCTGCCGCATCAGGAACCCGAATAATCCGCTCACGAGGCTGAGCGCAATCACAACCGCTGCAAATAGCAGAAGCGACCGAAAGAACTCGCCATAAAACATCGGCGCCAGTTCCGTACCCTGATAGAGGCGGTAGGTACGTACGAAGCCGGGAATACTGTCGATTGCATGCCGGACGACAATCGGCACCAGAATTGAAAAGATGGCCGAGGCGACGGCGCACAGCAATCCCGGAATAAAGAGGCGTTTGTACTTCCAGAAAAACGGATTCAGTCGGGCGAGTGGACCCATGCGTCAACCGGTATTTTAGTGCGGCTCATCCAACGCTGCCGTACGGTCTCTGATCCGTGAGGGATCTCCGGGCAAGCACACATCCTCGGGAGGATCGCCACGGGGGCGATCAGTCTTTCGGGTCTGCTGTCGCGATCAGGTCTCTGCCGATCGCCGGAGCATTAACGCGATCCGAGTGTGCAGACGGGACGATCAGCCGGCCTCTATCGATGAACGATCGATGCATAATACCTTCCCATTCTCCCCGGCCTGAAAAAAAAGCGCTCAGCCTAAAAACTTATACCCGACTCCGTAGACAGTCTCGATATAACTCGGCGAAGCGGGATTCTCTTCTATCTTCTTCCTCAAGGAGGATACATGCCGATCGATGGTGCGTGTCGTGACATCGCCGTGAAGACCCCACACGTCACGAAGCAACTGCTTGCGGCTGATTGTTCGGCCTCGATGTTCGACGAAGTAGCGAAGGATGTTGTACTCCAGCGCGGTAAACTGTACCGGCCGGCCGAGGTGGTGCGCATACCGCTGACCAAAATCGACCTCGATGTCGCCAAACCGGTAGGTGAGATTGTCGACGACATCTTCGCGGCCGGTCCTCCGCACGACTGCGCGAACGCGGAGCGCGAGTTCTTCCACATTGAAGGGCTTGGTCACATAGTCGTCGGCTCCGAGCTCGAATGCACGAAGTTTATCTTCCTCACGTGCGTTAACAGTGACCATGATCACAGGAGAATCGACGCCGGCACGCCGAGCCTCGCGTAGGACCTCGAAGCCGTTTTTGCGCGGAAGCATCACGTCGAGCAATACCACATCATAGGGTGGAAGCTTCGCCATCATTCGCAGACCGGCCTCTCCGTCAGCAGCGTGCGCGACGCGAAATCCATCAATCCCGAAAAATGCCTTCAAACCGTCTGCGACGTCACGATCATCCTCCACGATGAGCATTCGTCTGGCCTTTGAAGAAGCACGCATGGCGTTCGAATGATATTGGTCCGTCCAGTGCTATCTGTAATGAAGCAGAATAGGTCCTTCCTGTTCCGCAGTAAGAGCAATCTGTTTCATTCGGGACAGTCCGTCCGGTTAACGAACTGCCTTCCGGGTAGACAAGGTAATGTAGCAGACGGCTCTGTACATCGAATTCGCGCAACGAATCGTTATGTTCACCGTTCGGAACGCATGACATGCTCCTGATTAGCCGGCATTTTGTGTAAACACTCAGTCGTGGTCGCCTTGGGCGGACCAAGAGTGCTAGCCGGCCGAGAGATGTTCTTAGTCTGACCTTGTTTGAATCGTCTACCACCAAGATCTGCTGTTGCCGTGTTGACGAGTCCGTACTTCCCCATTATCGTAGCGACCTTTTTCGGCTTCATCATCCTTGCCTTTGCGCTCCTCGTGCCGATCTACCGCTTTTTGAAGCGAGAGGAGGAGGTCAGTAAACTCTGGACCGAAGAGGTGCTCGCCGAGCGCATGAAACAGGCGGCTTCGGAGAACAGACCTCCTGAGTCCGTCCGGCGGCGACGTCCGCAATAACCGTTTAATGGAATGCTTATGTGCTGTCCGGGGCTGAAATCGTAATGTGCGAGCGAAGACGCTCGAAGGTCTTCGGCCCGATTCCTGAGACGCGCGTTATTTCGTCGATACGGGTGAAATGACCTCGTGTCGTTCGGTATTCGATTATTCGTCCGGCTATGGCAGGGCCCACTCCAGGTAGCCGCTGCAGCTCTGCGGCACTCGCCGTGTTGATGTTTACGACGCCGCTCGAGGGGCTGGATCTCGGGCCCGAGCGCGCCGGCGAGGCCGTTGAGTCCGCCGTGAGATCCGCAAGCAACTGCTGAGAACCCAGCGTAAACAGAGAATCGACTTCGGAGTAGTCGAATGTCGGAAGGGGCGCGATCACAGCGCGCCAGCCTTGAACTCCGGCTCCAAGAAGGAAGAGCACTACGAGGACCGACACTGCTGCGGCTTCGGGCTGCGTGATTCCCACTTTTTGTTGCAGACGGTAGATTCGATTCTTCATCGCGGCGTCGGACTTTTTTGACACGGACGATTCATATCCCTTAAGACACCGACCGCGCCGCGCTGTAACTTGCGCACGCACCTTTTCACGTACCTCGATGATCCTTCGTACAGAAGCCGTCGTTTTGCGGACGATTCCCTACGGCGAGACCAGCCGCATCGCGACTCTCTTTACGAGGGCGAAGGGAAAGGTGACGGTGATGGCGAAAGGCGTGCGCGTACCCGGAAGCAGGTTCGGTGCCTCTCTCGAACCGATGACCTACAGCGAGGTCGTCTTCTATTACAAGCAGGGGCGAGGAATCCACACACTGAGCGAGAGCTCGATCGTTACACCGCTTCTGGAGATCCACCGAGACGTTGGGCGCCTGGGTGTAGGACTCCGAGTCATCGAGCTGGTAGCAGCTCTCCTGCACGATGAAGAGGAGAATCCTTTCTTATTCAGCCTGTTGTTGCAGGTGCTGCATTACCTGAACGCCAACCCGCATAACCCTGAAAACCTCTTGTCATATTTTCAGCTCAGACTCGCAGGGGCACTGGGATTTGCGCCTCGGATCGATCGTGATACGGTTGAATCCGTCACCGACAGCGGAGCGCACATTTCGTTCGAAAGCGGCGAGATACTGGCCTCACCACAGCCGGCCTCACGTCACGCGTCGCGCCTGGCGATACGCACCTTCGCGATCTTCGCCCTGGCGGATATTGACGTCGTGATGCGACTCGAACTCGACCCGCGTGTACGCCTGGAGGCGGAGCGCTTGATCGAGGATTTCGTTCGTTATCACGTAGAGGAATCGTACCCTTCCCGAAGCAGACGCGTCCTTGACCAGATGCACAATACATCCCCACGCAGGGACGGACCGGAAAATTAAAATACGAAAATTCCAATGTGTGCTTCGTATGTGTTGAAAGTTGTTCCCGAGCACATGTTTATATCATGTAAAAGCCTTGATTTTTCCATGTGTTTGTATGATACTTCATCTGCAGTTTGTGGCGACAATGAACCGCGGTCCTATCGATTAATTTCTACGATTTAACCGACAACGGAATGAGCCGAAAAAAGCTGACCACCAAACAGCATGCTTTCCTGCAGTTTCTATTGGAGTATGTTCATGAGAATGGTCTCTGGCCCACATACCGAGAGATAGTCGATCATTTCGGATATCGGTCGCCCAACAGCGTCACACAGAATCTCCAGGCCCTTCACAAGAAAGGATATTTGCGCAGGGACGAGGCGGGCTTCCATCTCGTTCATCATGAGCGCGCCGAACGGGGAATCCCCGTACGAGGTGTGATATCAGCGGGAAAGCTGCAAGAAGCAGTCGAAGCGAATCTGGGAACGATTACGCTGGAGACGCTCTTCCCAAACTTAGACCGGATATTTGCAATCCGCGTCGCGGGACAGTCGATGCTCGGTGCAGGAATTGAGGACGGCGACTATGAACCGCGGTCCTATCGATTAATTTCTACGATTTAACCGACAACGGAATGAGCCGAAAAAAGCTGACCACCAAACAGCATGCTTTCCTGCAGTTTCTATTGGAGTATGTTCATGAGAATGGTCTCTGGCCCACATACCGAGAGATAGTCGATCATTTCGGATATCGGTCGCCCAACAGCGTCACACAGAATCTCCAGGCCCTTCACAAGAAAGGATATTTGCGCAGGGACGAGGCGGGCTTCCATCTCGTTCATCATGAGCGCGCCGAACGGGGAATCCCCGTACGAGGTGTGATATCAGCGGGAAAGCTGCAAGAAGCAGTCGAAGCGAATCTGGGAACGATTACGCTGGAGACGCTCTTCCCAAACTTAGACCGGATATTTGCAATCCGCGTCGCGGGACAGTCGATGCTCGGTGCAGGAATTGAGGACGGCGACTATGTCTTGCTGATGGATGATGACATTCCGAATGGTGGTATCGGTGCCATCCTGTATAACGGTGAGACCTCGCTCAAGCGGATCTATTATGATCAGAAAGGGCTGCGTCTGGAGCCTGCCAATGATGAATACTCGGAAATCTACATCCGTCCCGATGTGTTTGAGGAGGTGCGGATTTTAGGTCGCTACGCGGGTCATATCAATCGGAACGGCATATACCGTAAAACGGATATGCGACTTTATTCGACGGGAGACGGACTCTAATCGAGCGATCCATCAAATTAATTAAAACGAGAAAGCCGCAGCCCTTTTCGAGCTGCGGCTTTTCTTATGGTGGATGCCTTCCAGCCTAAGCCTGAACGCGCGAGGTGCTCAGGAAATCTCTGAGGACGTAATGCAGGATTCCTCCGTTGCGGTAGTATTCGACCTCGATCGGTGTATCAAGTCGAATTACTGCATCGAACTCGATTTCCGTTCCGTCCTCCCTGACGGCCGTGACCGTCACCCTCTGCTGGGGACGCACACCCTCATCGACCGGGATGTTAAACCGCTCGGTGCCGTCGAGTCCGATCGAATCGGCCGTTGCACCGTCGGCATATTGTAGCGGCAGGACGCCCATTCCGATCAGGTTGGATCGGTGGATGCGTTCGAAGCTATCTGAGATAACGGCGCTAACACCCAGCAGACCCGTGCCTTTCGCGGCCCAGTCGCGGCTGGAGCCCATCCCATAATCCTTTCCGGCGAGCACCACGAGTTGCTGGCCTTCGGCCTGATAACGCATCGAGGCCTCATAAATCGAGGTCACCTCACCCGTTGGGAAGTGCTTTGTGAAGCTGCCTTCTGTGTTAGGAA
>CBFGXY010000005.1:0-17420 GCA_965652945.1 uncultured bacterium | reverse complement strand
AGATGGCCACGAAGAATGACGTGCGACAACTGGAATCGCGCATGCGCACGGAGTTAAGTGTATTGCGAGGGGATGTACGGATGGACCTTGCCAGAATGAATGCGAGCATGCAGGAGATGCGGGCTGAGCTGACATGGAAAATGATCGCCATCGTAGGATTTTTCGCTACGGCGAGTGCGCTTTTCAATGTATTGGCGGGCTAGCGGCGGCTCCGTCATTACGACCACCAAATGCGAACCCATCCACGCGCTCCTCTGCGCCTCTCGTTTCCTCTGCGTAAATAACCCAACCCAGCGCGAATCCGGCAGCCAGCCTTGCCCGTGCAGATAATGCGAACTCATCCACGCGCTCCTCTACGCCTCTCCTTTCCTCTGCGTAAATAACCCGACCCAGCGCGAATCCATCGTAGGATTTTTTGCTTCGGCAAGCGCGATATTTAATGTGGTGGCGGGGTAGCGGCGACCAGGTTAGACGATCATCACATACGAACTCATCCACGCGCTCCTCTGCGCCTCTCCTTTCCTCTGCGTAAATAACCCGACCCAGCGCAAATCCGGCAGCCAGCCTTGCCCGGGCAGATAATGCGGACTCATCCACGCGCTCTCTGCCTCTCTCGTTTCCTCTGCGTAACCAACCTGACCCAGCGCGAATCCGGCAGCCAGCTTGCCCGTGCAGATAATGCGGACTCATCCACGCGCTCTCTGCCTCTCTCGTTTCCTCTGCGTAACCAACCTGACCCAGCGCGAATCCGGCAGCCAGCTTGCCCGTGCAGATAATGCGGACTCATCCAGACGCTCCTCTTCGTCTCTACTTTCCTCTGCGTAACCAACCCAACCCAGCGCGAATCCGGCAGCCAGCCTGGCC
The DNA here is from genome assembly GCA_965652945.1 of uncultured bacterium. Taxonomy (GTDB): domain Bacteria; phylum Bacteroidota; class Rhodothermia; order Rhodothermales; family CAZKDQ01; genus CAZKDQ01. The sequence goes on along the minus strand of CBFGXY010000005.1, from coordinate 16,556 downwards.
CGTGCAGATAATGCGAACTCATCCACGCGCTCCTCTGCGTCTCTCCTTTCCTCTGCGTAAATAACCCGACCCAGCGGGAATCCGGCAACCTGCGCTGCCCCGGCACATATTGAGAATTATAGGTCGTCGACGTCACGAAAGTGGGAGATCTGTGTTTTGTAGGAGACAGACACGAACCTGCATCTTCATCCCACGTTGATCCATGAACGACGAGACGATCCGCGACTACCTGATTCGATCCGACATGACCGAGGGACAGGCTGAGGCCCTTTCTCGCATATTCGCGGAGATGGCCACAAAGAACGACGTGCGACAACTGGAATCGCGCATGCGAACAGAATTAGGTGAGTTGCGCGGTGAGCTGCGCACTGAAATGGCAGCTTTGCGGGGCGAGTTTTACGGCTTGCGGGGGGATGTCCGGACGGATCTTGCCAGAATGGAGGTGAGCATCCAGGAGATGCGGGCCGAGCTGACGTGGAAGATGATCGCCATCGTAGGATTTTTTGCTTCGGCAAGCGCGATATTTAATGTGGTGGCGGGCTAGCGGCGACCAGGTTAGACGTGCATTACATACGAACGCATCCAGGCAGCCTCACATCCTCTGCGCCTTTCCTTTCCCTGCATAAATAACCCGACCCAGCGCGAATCCGGCAGCCAGTGCTGCCCCGGCACATAATGCGAACTCATTCACGCGCTCCTCTGCGTCGCCCATTTTCTCTGCGTAAGTACCTCCTCATTCAGCATCACCCGCGAATCTCACGACCCAGCGTGGGAAGGAGCGCAGGCAACTTCCGCCACGATGGGGAGATGATCCGACGCCGAGACCTCGACCACTTGCGTATGTCTTACCTCACACGCATCCGATACGAGAATATAGTCGATGCGATTCTGAGGCGATGAAGCCGGAATCGTATATCCCGATCCCTCATCGCCTAACCACGCATCGTGGAAGCTCTCGAAGAGTGGAGCGAGTTCTTCCGACTGCGGGGACGCGTTCAAATCTCCAACCAGAAGCACCGGACCATTCACATCACCCATAATCTCAAGCATCTCCCGAACCTGAGCACTCCTGACCGCGGGGTCCGGGCGATAGTCCAGATGGGTATTGAAAATGCGCACCTCCTCTCCGTTCAGCCGAACGACCATTTCCGGAAACCCGGGCATCGGTGCCGGTCGGGCTCCCTCCGTCTGAGTCGACTGTCGTAAAAGCGTATGATTCATCGCCCGCGCAATGGGAAGCGAACTGAGAATCGCAAGGCCAAACTCTCGATCCTTTCCCCGCTCATCCAGAGCCGAGTAGATGGGTGCGAAAAAGACCGACATATTCAGCAACTCGCCGAGAACGACCGCCTGATCATCGAATCCCGTATTCCCGCCCCAGTTAGAACCCACTTCCTGAAGCGCAATCACATCCGCATCCAGATCCTCCAGGACGGATGCGATTTCCTTTAGCGGCGCTTCGCGCCCGGCCGCAATATTGTAGGTGACGATCCTGAACGTGGGTGGCTCGCTGCCCAGAGGTGCCGAGCAACCCATCATTAATAATAAAGTGGCCGCCACCAGCGTAACCGGTGTATCGAATGTCCTCATACTCAACCACCATTTATTGCATAGTGACGAGGCCTGAAACGACATCATTGGGGCCAGCGATTCACGGTGCGTTCCACGGGAGCCATCATATAACAGATATGATGCAGGTGGGGACAAAAACGTTATCACCGCCCGCGTTCGCAATTGCTCAGCTGGACGTCGATACGACCAACGCCGGCGTCAGGCTTCACCGGGATACGCCTCTTCATCTATTAACCAGACCATCGTGCCCGACGGATCCACACGGGCGGCCGGCGTGGAGCCCTGATGGATGGTATTCCGAACGGCTTCCTTTTTGTTGGCGCCTGCCACGATAAAAAACAAATGTCGAGATCCGTTTAGCATCGGCAAAGTCATCGTGATCCGATCGCGCACAGGACTGCTGTCGGGAGCCGTCGCAGAAATAACAAGATCGTCCTCCACATCCAGCGTATCCGATCCGGGAAATAACGATGCGATATGACCATCGTCCCCGAGTCCCAGAAGCATCACATCAAACACAGGCGACTCATCACCAAAATAATCACGTATGATATCAGCATACTTTTCAGCACCCAACTGGGGAGAGTTGACATCGGTGGGCATCGGAAACACGTTCCCGAACTCGAAATGATCAAGTAATGACTCGCGTGCCATTCGGTAATTACTGTTCGAATCATCGTGTGGAACGAACCGTTCATCCCCAAAAAAGACATCAACGTTCGACCATGCTACCGACTCCTGATAATGCTCGGCGATCTGCTGATACGTTTCCCGCGGCGTGGATCCTCCTGTAAGTACCAGCGATGCCCGCCCTCTTGCCGAAACCGCGCTCTTGACAGATCGGACGATCTTCTCGGCCGCCGCCTGTGCAAGCGCCAGGCGATTCGGATATACGTTGATGGTTCTATTCATCGGGTTGATCGTTTCCTTTTTGATTCCCCATTCGAGAGAAAGCTTACACGCTGAGACTTCGGTCCCCACGATCCTGTGGCGTACGGCTCAACTGCAAGGTCGGCCTCGAGAAGCGGCTGATAGAGCCGCCAGGCTGCCTCCGTCTCGTCGGCATGGACGAAGAGCGTTTGATCACCCTTCACCAGATCGCGAAGAAGCGTCTCATAGGCGTCGGGAAGCCTGCCGAACGACTCGTCATAACTGAAGTCGAATTTCTCCGTCGACAGTTTAATCTGTCCCGGAAGGGTTTCCGCTGGCTGTTTTACCTCGAAATCCAGCGAAAAACCCTCTCCGGGTTGCAGTCGGATACGGAGGACATTTCGATCGATACCGCACGTTTCCGCTCCACCGAATAAATGTACCGGTGGACGCCGGAAATAGACGGCGATTTCCGTCAGCCGTTTTTCCATCCGCTTGCCGGTCCGCAGGAGAAACGGAACGCCCTGCCACCGCCAGTTCTGAATGAACAGGCGTAGCGCCACGAACGTCTCGGTCCTGGAGTCCTCTCGAACCCCGTCGTGGTCCAGATAGCCCTCGGTACCATCGCCCTCGGTGTACTGTCCCCGTACGACATACTCCAGCGCTATCGGGAGAACCGAGCGAAGCACCTTGATCTTCTCCTGGCGGATTCCTTCCGCATCGAATTGTGCAGGTACCTCCATCGCGGTCAGCGTCAGTAGCTGGGTGAGGTGGTTCTGCACCATGTCTCGCAGTGCACCGACACCGTCATAGTAACCCGCCCGCCCGTCCGCGCCACCCTCTTCCGCGACCGTAATCTCGATTCGCTCGACGTAGTTACGATTCCATAGACTCTCGAATATGGCGTTTGCGAATCGAAAAACGAGGAGATTCTGGACGGTTTCCTTTCCCAGATAGTGGTCGATCCGGTAAATCTCATCCTCATCGAAGTACTCGTGGATGAGTTCGTTCAATTCAATGGCGCTCTCGAGATTATGGCCGAAAGGTTTCTCAATAACAACCCGCGTGTGGCCCTTCGGCGGATCGGCTGACCGTTGTCGGCCGAGCTGTGTGATGATATCGGGGAAAGTCAACGGCGGTACGGCGAGATAGAAGATGCGATCGCCCGACAGATCCTGATTGGATTCGATTACCGCTGCGCGACGCTGGAGCGACCCAAGATTCGCATAATCAGACACTCGATGATACGATACTGACTGCTCGCACCATTCCTTCGCCGCTGATGTCTCAATGCCCGCCTCGACGAGCGACTCATGAACGACTTCGTGAAAGTGTTTGTCGGTCCAATCGGATCGGCCCACGCCGAGCAGGTAGGGAGAAACGGTTGATTCCCCGTCGAGAAACGCGTGGTAGAGGGCCGGGAAGATCTTCTTGCGCGACAAATCGCCCGTTGCGCCGAATAGAACGAACAGCATGAGCGGCTGATTTAGGAGAAGGGTGTACGTGCCGGATGGACGTTCGAGGCGTCCCCGCGGTTCTTCCGTGATCGGATCGTTTCACAAATCGGACCTCTACGCAGCGTCATACTGCTCGGCAAGGATGTTAAAATGGTCAAGTAAGCATATCACATGCAGCGACAACATCCTCCTCGATAAATCCTTGAGCTATGTCGACCGTGTCCCTCCAGCCTGATTCCGAAGAGTTCGTAGGCAACGACCGCGTCCTGTACGGTATCATCTTTGGCGTCCTCGCCTTCTGGCTTTTCGCCCAGGCGACGCTCAACATCTCACCCGTGATGGCCGAGGATCTGGGGATCGAGACGACCGTGATGAACATTGCGGTGTCGATAACGGCCCTGTTTTTCGGGGATATTCATCGTCGTGATTGGCGGGCTGGCCGACCAGTTTGGCCGGGTGAGGATGGTGCAGTTTGGCTTCGTCTTCAGTATCGCCGGATCGCTTCTGGTAGGTCTTGCTCCGACGGGCGCACTTGCCGGCACGTTTCTGATGGTGGGGCGGATCCTTCAGGGGCTCTCCGGCGCCTTCATCATGCCTGCGAGCCTTGCACTGGTGAAAGCCTACTGGCATGGTGCCGAACGGCAGAGAGCCATTTCTCTGTGGTCGATCGGGTCATGGGGAGGATCCGGTTTCGCCGCTCTCTTCGGCGGACTCATGGCCGAGAACGTGGGCTGGCGATGGATCTTCTTCGGAGCCGCTGCGATCTCGCTTCTCGGTATGCTGATGGTTCGCGGCACCCCCGAGAGCAAGGCCGAGAATACCGGCACCTACAAGTTCGACACGGCCGGCGTGCTGACCTTTATGATCATGATGGTGGCGTTCCAGGTGTGGGCCACGCAGGGAGGCAACTTCGGGTGGACAAGCCTGCCGTCGATGACGCTACTCATTGTAACGATCGTTTTCGCCGTCATTTTCTACCGGATCGAAACGAGAAGTCCACACGCTTTCGTTGACTTCAATCTGTTCCGGAATATGACCTATACGGGAGCCACCGTCTCGAACCTCCTGCTAAATGCCACTGCTGGTATTCTGATTGTGGCCATGACGCTGGTTCAGCTGGGCGGCGGTATGTCGGCGCAGGATGCAGGCTTTCTGACCATCGGCTATGCCATCACCATCGTGGCTTTCATCCGCGTGGGTGAAAAGCTGTTGCAGCGTTTTGGACCGCGTAAACCCATGATCTGGTGATCGCTCATCGTTGCGGCCGCCATCCTGTGCCTGATGCCTACGCATATAATGCTCGAGACGTACAAGATTTACGCCGTGATCGGGTTCTCGCTTTTCGGGCTCGGGCTGGCCTTCTACGCGACGCCCTCCACCGACGCCGCTCTTTCTGCACTTCCTGATGCCCAGTCGGGTAGCGGAGCCGGTATTTACAAGATGGCCTCATCGCTTGGAGCTTCTTTCGGTGTCGCCGTTTCCGCCACCGTGTTTTCGGCTTTAAGCGCCAGCAATGAATCGGTTCAGTGGATCGAGGGTGTGATCAGCTACATCGGCCGACAGGACAATCTGGCCGTCCGAGAGGCTGCTTTTTTCGCACTGGGCATTAACCTCCTGATGGTTGCGGCCGCGATCGTTTCCATCATGCTCACGATTCCAAAACAAAAGTCGGGGTCTGACGCGCAGAATTCATAGCCGCACGTCGAGAAGAACGATCCGCGCGCCGGGAATTGACCGCACGCGCTTGATTGAAGGCGATTCGTACACGAAGAACGAAGACAGGGTACACAATGAACACGATTCTTGAGAAGATCCAAGCGGATAAGGACCAGATTGACGAGTGGTTCGAGCACATGCACCGCAATCCGGAGCTGTCGATGCAGGAGGAGAAAACGGCACGCTTCATTGCAGACACCGTAAGACAGTGGGGCTACGACGTGGAAACGGGCGTCGGCAAGTACGGCATCGTGGCCTCCCTTTCCGCGGGGGATGGGGAAAAAGCCATCGGGCTGCGTGCTGACTTCGACGCCCTGCCGATACAAGAGGTCAACGATCTCGATTATCAGAGCACGGTCGAAGGAGTATCCCACCTCTGCGGGCATGATGGGCACACTTCGATGCTTCTTGCGGCGGGGAAATACCTCGCCGAGACGAAAAACTTCAATGGGACCGTCAGACTGATTTTCCAGCCGGGAGAGGAGACGATGGAAGGTGGGCCGGCGATGATCGAAGACGGCCTTTTCGAGCGCTTCCCCGTCGATGCCGTCTTCGGGATGCACAACATGCCCGGTCTCGAGCTCGGCAAGCTGTACTTCACCCCCGGCGAGACCATGGCAGCCGTTGATAACTGGGAGATCGAGCTGACTGGAAAAGGTGGTCATGGCGCGATGCCCGAGCACAGCATCGATCCGATCGTTGCCGGCTCGTCGCTCGTAATGGCGCTTCAAAGCATCGTTGCGCGCAATGTCTCTCCTCATAACAGCGCGGTTGTAACCGTGGGCGCGTTTCTTTCCGGCAACGCCGGGAATGTAATCGCCCAGACGGCCACGCTTCGGCTTTCCATTCGCACGACCACGCCCGAGGATCGAACGATGGTTTTGAACAAGGTTCGAGACCTGACTCGCACCCAGGCTGAAGGATTTGGCTGCACGTACGAGATTCGCGAGGGCGTACCCGGTGCCGTCCTGGTCAATGATGAAGAGGAGACGCTCCGCGCCGCCGAAATTGCGCGCGAGGCGTTCGGAGAGGAGAACGTTGTTTACCCCGGACCGACATTCCTCGGATCAGAGGATTTTGCCTTTATGCTACAGGAGAAGAAAGGCACCTACTGCTTCCTTGGTAACGGCGACACCCCGATGGTGCACCATCCCCAGTTCGTTCTGAACAAGAGCATCCTTCCAATGGGAGCGGCCTACTGGGCAGCACTGACCGAAGGATACCTTTGTTGAGATAGCGTAGTCATCGGATCGCTTCGCGTAGTCATCGGATCACTTCGCGTAGTCATCGGATCACTTCGCGTAGTCATCGGATCATTTCGGGTAGTCATAGGATGACTTCACGTAGTCATCGGATCACTTCGCGTAGTCATCGGATCACTTCACGTAGTCATCGGATCATTTCGGGTAGTCATAGGATGACTTCACGTAGTCATCGGATCACTTCACGTAGTCATAGGATGACGGCATTCACGCGGCGAGCCGGTCGTTGAAATCGACGAGGTTGAAGGCGTCAATGTATTTCATGATCGCGGTTCCAATACGCCGGATTACGAAACGATCGGCATCGCGGTACTCGGCCACATTGTGATATAGATCGGCGCGGGCGGCTCGGACGGTATCGTGTGTCCAGACGTAGCGACTGCATGTGCGCAACAGCCACTTTTGTCGAGTCGGATCCAGATCATCGAAGTTGGCGCTCAGTTCGTGCGGTCGCAGCCATTTCCGCCAGCGTCTGCCGGCGATGATCGCCTCTTTTAATGCGATCTCCAGCCGGGAATCTCTGCCAAGGAGTCGCTCGAGCTCCAGGAGCTCTTCGAGTGCCAGAGACTCTTCCTCGGTGAGCGCAGGCCCCACATTGGCGCCGCCAATTTCGCTGAGCGGATACTCCTGGAGATTCTCAACGTAGTCGGTGTAATGACCCTTGATCAACGAGCCATAGGCTCGGGTCATGGACGTGAGTCGGGCGGCTATCCCAGAATCGAAGCGTGTCGGACGGAGATCGGTGCCAATTTTCCCGACGACGAAGCATGGCCATGCATCTGAAATCCCACGCATTTGCAGCGCCTCTGCCAACCCGTCCAGGAAAGTGCCAAAATCCGCTACGTCGGCGAGTCCGCCGTGTACCTCTTCGGTTCCTACCTCGTAGCTGATACGAGGCCTGGAGTTTGCGATGCGATAGGCTTCGGCGCCGGCAATCAAGTCGGCCGTTCGTTCAACGACTTCAGATACGGGCAGAGGAGTGCCTTCAGGAAGGGATCGATCGATCGTGGCGTCGATGTGGAGCAGAGCGTAGTCCGCATCGATGCAGGCCTTGATCGACTTTCGGACCTGTTCGGTCGATTCATCAAGAGACAGACTTAACAAGGTGTGGCTGTCCTTTAACCACGGACCACCATGGTCGAGGCAAACGCGCGCCGGTGTCGAAAGTCCAAGCCGTTCAGACTCTTCACGTACGAACCGCGTAAAGGATGCGGGTGTCCACCCGGTGTAGCTCCCTTCGATGTCTACCTGGTTCAACGTTGCCGCAAACAGCATGGGCGTGTTGGCTCCGCGGGATACTTCAAGTGCTGCTCGCACGACCGATTCAGAGTTCGGACTTACGGCAAGGAGCGTCGTTTTGCCGGAGAAATCGGTGATCAGTCTTTGCACCAACCACGAAATGAATGGAGTATCGTCGCGATGTGACCTACCGCTTCGGAATACGTCTTCTTTCATTGGCTGGTAGTAGGAAGGTGGTGAATGAACATCGGCGAGACACGCATCCCTGGAGGAGCTGACGACGCGAGTCAGCACAACTCTACGACTTGCCCCCGGCAATACCTCCTCGTCCGATCCCGCCGAATAATCAAGCAGGAAGGCTCGCCAGATGCTTGTGCACGAATTTAACCACCATCGCGCCTTCCCCAACTGCAGAAGCCACGCGCTTCGTCGAGCCGTATCGAACATCGCCCGCGGCATAGATTCCGGGCACGCTGGTCTCCAGAATAGAATCGGGCGAAGATTCGAGGTGCGCGGTATCACCGGTGAGGATGAATCCCTTTGAATCGCACTCGATATCGGAGGGCAGCCAGTCGGTGCGCGGCGAGGCACCGATGAACGTGAACACGGCAGGCGTGGCAATAACCTGCCTCTCGCCGGTTTTTGTGTTTTCGGTCACGATCGATTCGAGCCGATCCTCACCATGCATTTCACGTATCTCGGTGTTGTAATGCACTTCAACATTGGGCCGCTCCAGGATTCGGTCCACCAGGTAGCTCGACATCCTCTTATAGATGTCATCACCTCGGAGAAGTACGTACACCTTTCTCGTGTTCTCGGCCAGGAACATGGTAGCCTGGCCGGCAGAATTCCCTCCTCCCACCACGACCACATCCGCGCCCAGGCACGCCAGAAGCTCGATGTGCGTTGCAGCATAATACACGCCCAGACTGTCGAGTTTCGATCGCCCAGGCACATCCAGCTTTCGATATTCGGCGCCCGAAGCAATCAGAACAGCCCGCGCCTTTATTTTCTCCCCGCTCGCGATCTGAATCGTCGGTTGTGGTTGATCGACCGCCAAGCTAACGACCTCGGCCGGAGTCGAAATGAGCGCACCGAACTTCTGGGCCTGAAGCAAGGCACGCGAAGTCAACTCGGATCCTGTAATTCCAGTTGGAAAGCCGAGATAGTTCTCGATTTTCGAAGCGGTGCCGGCTTGTCCTCCTGGAGCATGCCGGTCCAGAACCAGCGTACTCAGGCCTTCCGATGCGCTGTACACGGCTGCCGCGAGACCGGCGGGACCTCCTCCAATGATGACAAAATCATAGGTATCCTCGTGCATCGGACGAGGTAGTCCGATCGCTTCGGCGAGGTCTTCGATCGTGGGATTTCGCAGCAATGAGTCGGTGCTGCAAGCAACGACGGGCGTGTCCTCGAAGTCGATACTGAAGTGCTCGAGGAGTTTGGCGACTCCGTTGTCCGCGTCCAGATCGATCCAGCTGAATGGGACGCGGTTACGGGTCAGAAACTCCCGGATCTGAAAGGTCTCTCTCGCGCGGCCGGATCCGAGCACGCGGATGCCCTCGAAGTCGGAAGCGAAGAGTGCCTCCCGACGCCCTATGAACGCCCGCAGTATCACCTCACCCAGTCCGGGATCACTGCCGACGATACGACGAATATCTCCCGACGGAACATGTAGAACCTCCGTCTCGCCGTGGGCTCTGGCGCTAACCAGCGAACGCCTTCGGCTCATGATGTCGATATCGCCCGTGAACTCACGTGCAAGGTGCCGCGCTACCGTCCTCTCCTGGTGCCGCGTGACGTTGTAGACCTCGACCTCTCCGCTCAGGACGATATAGAAACCTCCCTCTCTGCCACCCACCGTGAACAAGCTCTCACCATCCCGCACATGACGCTTCGTTGCATACTTCTTGAGCACCTCGATCTGGGCGTCTGTGAGTCGCGGATTTGCGACGTCGGTCGGTTGCTCGCCTGCAGTATCCATGGTTTGTTCGTCAGACGTTGATGTTTGACGTTTTGGGTCTACCGGCTATCTCAGGACGGCCAGCCTCTCGGAAGGACGTGTGACGGCGACATATAACAGAGCCTGCCGGTCTTCTTTGCGACTTGTCCGGGCATCTTGAAGATCCACAAATGCGGTATTAAATGTGGAGCCTTGCGCTTTGTGGATGGTCGAGGCGTACGTGTAATCCACGTCTGCAAACCGTTCTCGCAGCGTGTAATAATCCAGCCAGTCGCCTTCGCCCTGAATGGCGAGCTTCTTCAGCTTCTCGAGTGTGCGGCGAAAACGACCGTCCTCACTTTCGTGCAGCACCTCCACATCCTTCCATTCCCCACTGCCGGCAGCTTCGAGCGTGAGCTGCCAGATCTGCCACGGCCCATTCTCGTCGTCTTCCACCTGTCCGGTCACCGCCGAGATCACGCGCGCTTCCTCGCTGTTGATCAGCATCGGGACCTCATCCTGGTACCAGGTCTCCCGAGCCACGAGCCATTCGTCTTTCGTGAATCGCTCGTCCACGTCTGGGAATAGGTGCCGCCGAATGGCGGCATTATAGGAACGAACCGTTCGATTCCGGTAGGCCAGAATCCGTGCATGTGTGGGATCGTCGCGAAACCGGGGGTCGGAAAATGCTCGCATCGCGCTCTCCAGAAAGGCCGATTTGCTCCGAGTCACGCCTATTCCATGCTTGCCATCATAGGCCGGCGATATTTCCGGATTCTCGCCGTTGCGAATCGCGGTTGCGAGCGTGATGATGGGATTGCCGCGTACCTGACGCACGACTTCCGTCAGTTGCGGCCCATCAAGTTCGAAAACGGGCGAGATGCTTTCGTTTACAGGCGGAAGCTGGGCCGGATCTCCCACAAACACCCACTGCAGATCCCATGCTGCCTCGATATGCGGCCACTCGTCAAGTCCGACCATCGAAGCCTCGTCGACAATAACGACGCCCGCCTCAGGTAGCTCATGTCCCATCTCAGGCTCGAGCCGGTACGAGCCCCGTCCATCCGGCTTGAGACGCAGTCCCAGGAGCGAATGAATCGTCTGCGGCCGAAGGTCTTTGTCGTCGATTCGGTCATTCAGTACGCGGGCGGCTTTGTGGGTCGGCGCACAGGCGTAGACAGGCCACTTGAGCGTCTTCAGTTTATTTACCAGACGACCCAGGAGGTATGTTTTCCCTGTCCCGGCATACCCTTGAATCGTCGTATAGCGCACGCCCGACTCAAGTCGCTCGACGACTTCGTTGAGTGCTTCTTTCTGATGGTCTGTCAGGCGGGCCATACACCATTAAATGCAATCGCGTGGAAACATAGCCTCACGATATTATCAGGAACCATGTATTGCGGGCATAGTATAGGGGGGTACCCTATTAACCATCAAAAGGAGATCCGATGCAAGAAGTCACACTACCTGTAGAAGGAATGAGCTGCATGCACTGTGTCAAAGCTGTTGAAAATGCGCTTTCCACGCTGGATGGCGTGAACGTGGAGAAGGTCGATATTGGACGCGCTACCGTTCAATACGATGAAACAAAGGTTGATTTGAATGCCATCAAGAGCGCGATCGAGCAAGAAGGATATTCGGTGGAGGCATAAATGAACCTGGATGATGAAAAGAAGGATGATGTGCTGAAGCGGTTGCGCCGCATTGAGGGGCAGGTTCGTGGTCTGCAGCGCATGGTTGAAGAGGACCGATATTGCGGGGATGTGCTGACTCAGTTTTCATCGGTTCAGCAGGCATTGCGTGGGGCGGCACGGATCATCACTCGCAACCACCTCGAAACCTGCGTCACCGATGCAATAAGGTCCGGAAACGAGGAGGCAGCGGCCAATAGTTACGATGAAATTATGGAATTATTAAGCAGACAGATCGGGTGAATTAGATGAGTTCGGGAGCCGCAGTAAAAGAGCAGCACGAACTAGACATACCTGTTGAGGGGATGACTTGTGCCGCGTGTGTCGGGCGGGTTGAGCGTGCGCTGGCCAAGGTGGATGGAGTCGAATCCGTACAAGTGAACCTGGCCACGAACCACGCTACCGTTCAGGCGCCCAGGGGGAGGGTTGCCACTGCGGATCTCATTAGGGCAATCCGCGACAGCGGGTACGAAGCCCCGACGTCCGAGGCATCGATCGTGGTCTCGGGAATGACCTGCGCTTCCTGTGTCAATCGCGTCACGAGGGCACTGGAAAAAGTACCAGGCGTGGTGGATGTGGACGTCAATCTCGCGACGGAGCGCGCCACGGTCACGTACGTACCTGGTGCGGGCGATGTGAAGGCACTGGTTGCTGCTGTCGAAGACGCGGGCTACGAGGTTGTCGATCAGAAGGCCGACGATGAGGAAGATGCGGAGGCGCAGCGGCAGGAGGCGCAGCGGAAGAAGCTTCTCAACCGTCTCCTTCTCGCGGCAGCGGTGACGGTGCCGATCATGATCCTGGATATGGGTGGGATGATGATGCCCGCTTTCGGGGACTGGCTCGATGCCGTTCTCGGCAGACAAGGTTTACATCTCGTCTTGTTCGCTTTGGGAAGCATCGTGCAGTTCGGCCCCGGTCTGCAATTCTATCGGACGGGATGGGCGTCGCTGCGCCACAGAAGTCCCGATATGAACGCCCTGGTGATGATCGGAACGACGGCTGCCTATGGCTACTCGGTGGTTGCCACGTTTTTCCCGGGGATTCTCCCCGAGGGCACGGTACACGTTTACTACGAAGCCGCCGCGGTTATCATTACGCTCATACTTCTGGGCCGGTACCTTGAATTGATGGCTCGCGGTCGCACGAGCGAGGCCATCAAGAAGATGATGCAGATTCAGCCCAGAACGGCGCGAGTCGTTCGCGGCGACGATACCATAGAGATCGATGTCGACAGCGTGCGTCCGGGCGACGTCGTCCTCGTCCGTCCCGGCGAGAAGATCCCCGTCGATGGGGTCGTGCTGGATGGTGGTTCCTACGTCGACGAATCGATGATCACCGGCGAACCGGTCCCGGTTGAGAAGACCGAAGGGGCAGAAGTGGTCGGCGGTACGATCAACAGCACGGGCAGCTTTACATTTGCGGCCACCCGCGTGGGGCGCGAGACGGTTCTGTCGCAGATCATCGCCATGGTTCAAAAAGCCCAGGCGACGCGTCCACCGATTCAGAGGCTCGCCGACCGCGTCGTTGCGGTCTTTGTACCCGCCGTGCTGGCCATAGCCGCCGTTACCTTTATTGTTTGGATGGTTTTCGGGCCCGAGCCCGCCTTGACACTCGCCCTCGTCAACATGGTGGCCGTATTGATTATTGCCTGTCCGTGCGCAATGGGACTTGCTACGCCGATGTCGGTGATGGTAGGGACCGGCAGGGCGGCCGATATGGGGATCCTGTTTCGTAAGGGGGAGGCTCTTCAGTCGCTCCGCGACGCTGAAGTGATCGCCCTTGATAAGACGGGCACTCTGACCGAGGGCAAGCCTCGTGTGACAGAGATCAGACGGGCCGGAGGTGTCTCGGAAGATGAGTTGTTGCATCTCGTCGGCTCCCTTGAAATGCGATCCGAACATCCGGTTGCACAGGCGATCGTGGATGAGGCGGAGCGCAGGGAAATCAGCCTGGCCCAGGTAGAAGATTTCAAGGCTCATCCGGGCTATGGAGTCTCGGGCGTAGTTGCCGGCTGCCGCGTTGTGGCCGGAGCGATGCGACTCATCGAACGTGAAGAGATCGACTCAAGCGCCGTCGATCAGTCCGTCGCCGAACTGACGAGCGCCGGCAATTCAATCGTAGTAGTTGCTCTGGACGAAAAGGCGATCGGCGTCGTAGGGGTTGCCGACCCAATAAAGGACACGACACCCGCCGCTATCGAGAGTTTGCATGCGCTCGGCTTCAAGATCGTAATGATTACGGGCGACAACGAACGGACGGCCCAGGTCGTTGCCGACCAGATCGGTATCGATGCCGTGATTGCCGACGTGCTCCCCGATGGAAAGGTCGAGGCCGTGCAAAGGCTTCAGTCCGACGAGACGCGTGTTGCATTCGTAGGAGATGGAATCAACGACGCTCCCGCTCTTGCCACGGCGGATGTGGGAATCGCTATCGGTACCGGCACCGACATCGCTATCGAGTCGGCAGACGTCGTGCTGATGTCCGGCGACCTGACGGGAGTCCCACGCGCTTTCGCACTATCCCGCGCCACGATTCGCAATATCAAGCAGAATCTGTTCTGGGCTTTTGCCTACAACATCGTGCTGATCCCCGTCGCCGCGGGCGTGCTCTATCCCGCGTTCGGAATTCTCATGAACCCGATGTTCGCGGCCCTCGCCATGGCCCTCTCCAGCGTTTTCGTGATTACCAACGCCCTCCGGTTAAAGCGAGTGAAGCTCTGATCGAGGCTTCACGTAGTCATCGGATCACTTCGGGTAGTCATCGTATCACTTCGCGTAGTCATCGTATCGCTTCGCGTAGTCATCGTATCGCTTCGCGTAGTCATCGTATGACTTCACGTAGTCATCGTATGACTTCACGTAGTCATCGTATCACTTCGCGTAGTCATAGGATGACAAGCACGAACCTCAGTCTTCCTCATCATCCTCGTCGTCGTTGCCGAACTCGCCCACCGAGACGTCCATCGGATGGTGACGAGAACCGGCAGGCTGGATCCATGCTGCTTCGGTCACGATGTGCATCGCGGCGTCAACCAGATCGGGCAGGTGCAACGCTTCCGTATACTGTGTGGGATTCTCGAACTGGTCGATAAGAAAGGATTCTGCGGCTTGAACAAGAGCAAGTCCGTAAGAATGCCGGTTGATCTTCATGAGGCACTGGTGATCCTGGTGAAGGGCGCACTCTCGCGCACCTGAATCGGAACGGGCCTCAAACCTGATGATGCCGGGAAAGATTCGACTCGGACAGGACGATTCCGACCCCGCCGATCAACCGTATGTAACCGGCGGGATCGAACACATAGGACGCGCTATTTGACGAGGGTAAGTGTATTGGTCTGGGTGGTCCTGCCGGCTGTGATCCGGTAGACGTACATACCGCTGGGAAGGTCACCCGCATTCCAAGGGTATTCATGCCGCCCGGAGGGGAGGTATGAATCGACGAGAACGGCTACCCTCTGTCCCAGCATGTTGTAAACCTCGAGGATCACGTCCGAATCATGCTTTAGCGTGAATGGTATCGTGGTCGACGGATTGAAGGGGTTCGGATAGTTCTGTTCGAGAGCCACATCACCGGGAATCTCAATCGGGGGTGACATCGGGTCGACCTTGAACGTGAAGGTCTCGGACCACGATACGCCGTTGGCCGTCTGGGCTCCAACCCGCCAGTAATACGTCGCTTCATCTTCTACTTCAACCGACGCCTCCGTATCTCCGAAGGCCACATCGATGAGCGGATTTGCAAAAGAACTGTTAGTCGCAACCTGCAGATTATAGGTTGCTGCACCGCTGACGGCCCGCCAGGACAGATCGATGACATTGTCGCGGAAGCTGCCACCGTTGCGCGGTGCCATCAGATCTGGAGATAGGCGTGTGTCGATCGATAACTGAGTGATCCGGTATATCGCGCCCTCTTTAAAGACGGTCTTATCGCTGTAGTAACTTGCGGATGAATCGAGCCGGACGCGGACCAGCTCGGGACCGACGTAAAGCTTCTTCGACTGGGCATCCCAGATCTGGAAGACGAGGTCGTCTCCGGCGTCGAGTCCATCTTTTTCTTCCGTCAACACGTCGTTGCCCCAGATGGCAATCGCCAGGCTCTTCTCGTCCCACATACCCCGTCCGGCACAGCTGCCGTCCGGAGTAAAGATCGCGATCTCGCTTCCCTTCGACAATGCTTCTCCGTTAATCGTAGGCGCAGCGCTCTCAGGTATGATCATGCCGGCGGTCCGCCCGGTCTTGAAAGCGCATGACTCGAAGTAGGGCGTGGCCTCTGCCGACAGAACGGTGAAGCAAAGCAGAAAGACTAAAAGAGAAGGGCGAAGATACTTTATCATGTAAACCCGGATCGCGTAGTGGTGCATGCGGTTCAGTTCCGCTGCGATCCAGGTTCAAGCCTCGTGCCCTTTGGCGGCCGCGCGCCGACGTATCAAAGGTGATTAAATGCGGCCGCGTGCCGAATGGCGGTTGTAAGCCGGGGATGCCCGATCTGCGCCCTTTTGATGTCCGAGGATTCATTATTCTTCCGCGTAAGGTCGTTATCTGTAAGGAGCTTGCGCAGCCGGTGTCATGGTTCGTTTCGAACCGATCCGTTACAATACTACAACAAGATCTCGGGCCGGATTACGAAAGGTCCTTCATCCAAAGGCGCATACGGTGCCTCCCTGATGGTGAAGGCCCCTGGGTCCGGAGGCGCAGGAAGCAGAGGCAGAAGGCGCAGGATGGGTGCTGCCCGGTGACGCTAAATTTGGTTGCCCTGCCGATCTCCGACCTCGAAGTACCGGATGGTGTTCGATGCCAGCCAGTCTCCT
>CBFGXY010000004.1:0-17904 GCA_965652945.1 uncultured bacterium | reverse complement strand
GTCATCCATATACATCTATCAGGAATGATGCCCGGCGTCCCGATAATAATCACTCATGGCAGGGTTCTTATCATCAATAGGCAGCGGACCGTAGCGGTATATGCGGATGAAACGAAAGACATAGACGAGAAAGGAATACACCATCATGACGGCCGTGGCGTTCACCAGAATCGACATCAGCGGAGGGTCAGCTCGTAGCAGCGCAGCCAGAACAGTCAGAGCAAGCACAGTGACTGCGGCCTTGCCGGCCATCACACTCATCGCCACCCTACCGGTGCGGCGTGCGAGCAGAATGCCTCCCAGCACGATCAAAACGTCACGAGTAAAGACCATCACGAGCAACCAGACCGGAATTCGGCCTACCACGACGAGCGCGAGTAGTAGTACCACCGCAGAAAACTTGTCGGCGAGCGGATCCAGTACTTTTCCCCATCCAGAAACCGAGTCCGTCCAGCGGGCGATTCGTCCATCCAGCCAGTCAGAGAAAACGATGAGCATAACCAGTGCCGCCACGATAAGTAATGATCCTTCGACGATAATCAGATAGGCAATGGGCGCCACGAGAAGCATCCTTGACAGGCTGAGCATGTTTGGGATCGTCCAAAACTGCCCGAGCATCGTCGACATATCTACTTTCCGGTCTTGATCCGGACGTTCCATTTTTTAGTGCGTCTGGTTCTCATTTCGGCAAACATACGTCGGGTCTGCGTAATCGTTTTCGATCGGTGAGACTCCGCTTGCGTTTGTACTGTATTTTCAGTGAATGGCCATGATCGTATTTTTTATCGTCGTGCTCATCGTGCAGCTGGTCTACATCGCCTTGCTGCGCCGCGGCTTTCAATCCGCGCGACGCACGTATGAACTGCTGCGCACCGAGGCGGCGAACGTTCTGCCGCCCATATCCGTAATCGTGGCGGCTCGTAACGAGGAGGAGAATTTGCCGGCGCTCCTCGAGTCGCTCACACGTCAGACGCACCCGGAGTATGAGATCGTGATTGTGGATGATGCTTCCGAAGACGCCTCGCGGAGCATCATCCAGGAGTGGCAGGCCGACCATCCGAATTTGCGTCTGGTGATGGTGGATGATCCGATCGAACCGCGTAAAAAGCATGCACTCAGCCTGGGAATCGACGCCGCTCGATATGAGACCCTTGCCTTTACGGATGCGGATTGTGCTCCCTCTTCTGAATGGCTCGAGGACGGAGCCCGCATGTTGGCTGCGGATCCTCAACGGTTGCTTCTTGTCGGTTACAGTCCGTTTCGAAAAGCTGCCGGATTGCTGAATCGATTCAGTCGCTATGAGACGCTTGTAACGGGACAGATGACTGCCGCAGCAATCGGACTTGGACGGCCCTACATGGCCGTGGGTCGCAATATGTTCTATTCGAAAGAGCTCTTTGACCGCACCGGCGGATTTTCTTCCACGTTGCAGTCACTGAGCGGCGACGACGATCTGTTCGTCCAACAGGTATATGCTCGGAACTCCGGGCGGGTGGTGCAACTTTTCGGAGATGAGACCTACGTTCCCACTGATGCACCCCGGACGTTCATACAGTGGCTTCGACAGAAGATGAGGCACACCTCCGCCGGACGATTCTATCCCCGAAATGCACAGCTCCACTTGACGATATATCATGCCACGTCAATTCTTCTATGCCTCGCACCGTTTTTCATTGGATGGATAGGAGCGGCATTCCTGGCGGCGCGTTTTCTGGCCCACGGGCTCAGCCTTTCTCAAGCGGCGAAAAACTTCGGCGAGCGTAGTCTCATGCCATCGTATCCCGTTCTCGAGATCCTATACATCGTTTATAATATGGTAGTAGCACCTGCCGGGCTGGTACGAAAGCCGGTTCGCTGGTAGCAGACCTCTCTATCCTAATAGCAACGACCAAACCATTCGGATGCCTTATATCCTCGCCCTCGATCAAGGAACGACAAGCTCACGCGCCATCATCTTCGATCATGAGGGGTCGATCCGTGCCGTTGCGCAGAAGGAGTTCGAGCAGATCTTCCCCCAGCCCGGATGGGTGGAGCACGATCCAGATGAAATCTGGTCATCACAGATCAGTGTCGCGGCCGAAGTAATGTCACGTGCGGGGCTGTCCGCAAGAGACATGGAAGCGATCGGCATCACCAACCAGCGTGAAACCACCGTGGTCTGGGAGCGGACGACGGGACGGCCGATATATAACGCAATCGTCTGGCAGGATCGACGGACGGCGGCCTTTTGCGATCAACTTAAGTCCGAGGGGCTCGAACCGACGTTCCAGCGGAAGACGGGTCTCGTTCTCGACTCATACTTCTCCGGAACGAAACTGAAGTGGATCCTTGATAATGTGGCGGGGGCGCGCGAGCGCGCTGAGCGCGGGGAGCTATGTTTCGGGACCATCGACAGCTGGCTGATTTACCGGCTCACCGGTGGCGCGTACCATCTGACGGATATAACGAATGCAAGTCGTACGCTGCTCTATAACATTCACTCACTCGAATGGGATGAAGAGCTGCTCCAGATCCTCGAAATTCCCCGTTCGATGCTGCCTGACGTCCGCGCTTCCAGCGAAGTATATGCCGAGACCTCACCCGACATTTTCCCCACTCCTATCAAGATCGCAGGCATAGCAGGCGATCAGCAAGCCGCGCTATTTGGTCAGCGATGTACTCGGCGCGGAATGGTCAAAAACACCTACGGCACCGGCTGCTTCATGCTCCTCAATACCGGTGAGGAAGCCGTTCCATCTAAGAACAACCTCGTGACCACGATCGCCTGGAGTATCGGAGGCCGCACGGAGTACGCACTCGAGGGGAGCGTCTTTATTGCGGGCGCGGTGGTGCAGTGGCTGCGAGACGGTCTAAAGATCATCAAGAGCTCATCGGAGGTAGAGGAACTTGCCCGCAGCGTGGACGACAACGGCGGCGCGTATCTGGTGCCGGCATTCGCCGGACTGGGTGCGCCACATTGGGACCAGTATGCTCGGGGCACGATCGTCGGGATCACCCGCGGCACTACGGCCGGCCATATAGCCCGTGCCGCGCTCGAAGGAATCGCGTTTCAGGTTGCGGATGTACTGCGCGCGATGGAGGCCGATTCGGGCATCACCGGCAAGGAGCTCAGGGTGGATGGTGGCGCAGCTATGAACGATCTGCTGATGCAATTCCAGGCCGACCTGCTAAACCTTCCAATCGTACGCCCAGAGGTCACAGAGACGACTGCTCTCGGAGCGGCTTACCTTGCAGGGCTCGCCGTCGGGGTGTGGGAAAACGAGGAAGAAATCGATAAACAATGGACGATCGAGCGGGAGTTTCAACCGAGGATGGAGGCCGATCGTCGCGAATACCTGATCAACAATTGGAACCGGGCGCTGGAGCGCGCCGCAGAATGGGTCGAGAGATAGAGACGATTGGGTCTCGATGCTCGACCAAGATTAAAACAACGAACGATCCGAATCTCACCGATCGCTAAGCATCCCTATCAGATATTACCCTTTAACGGATCCGAGCGTCAGGCCCGAGATCAGGTATCGGCTTAACACGAGGAAAAGCACCACGACAGGAATCGACACGAGGAGCGCTCCGGCGGCATAGAGTCCCCATTGCGTCGTCATGCTGCCCTGGAAGAGTTTGAGCCCGAGCGGCAGCGTGAAAAGCTCGACATCCTGCAAGACGACGTTGGCGATGACGTACTCATTCCACGCGGTCATGAAGGAAAACAGCGCCGTGATGACCAGCGCGGGCGCGGCGAGCGGAAGCACGACCTTGTAGAACGCTTGCCAGGGCGTGCAGCCGTCGATGTGCGCAGCCTCTTCGAGTGCGACGGGAATCGTGTCGTAATAACCCTTCATCTGCCACACACAGAATGGCAACGCAGTGGCCGAATAAATAATGACGATTCCGATGTATGAGTTGATGAGCTGCAGGTTTATCAGGACTACGTAGAGAGGCAGAAGCAACATCGTTGCGGGAAACATCTGCGTCACGAGCAGTCCACTCAGCATCGAACCACGTCCGCGAAATTTGTATCGAGAAATTGCATACCCGGCCGTCGACGCGAGTGCCACGCCGGTTACCGTCACCACGCCGGCCACGATCAGCGAGTTCAGGACCCATCGCAGAAAGGGCGTCTCAAATAAGAGCACCCGGAAATTTTCCAGCGTCGCATCATCCGGGATGATCTGTAGCGACGTTGACAGCAACCTGTCGCCCGGCCGCAGCGAGATCGTGATGATCCGTGTAATCGGGTACACCGCGATGATGGTGAACAGGAGAAGGATGAAGTACGTGGCGGCCCGAGCGGCCATCCGCCGCGCATATGGCAATGTTGAGTTACCTGGACTCATCGCAATCGACCGCGAGTGAAGCGCTGGTGGTAGTTGACGAAAAGTGTCCCATAATTATACCTGCATACCGATCGAAAAAACCTTCGGGTGTCTAGATCGCACAAGCCCCATATCTCAAGTGCTTGCGCCGTCCATGATTAACTGTCTGCTGCCGATCTGCTTAAAAATACCTGAGTAAAAGCGAACAGAATAAAGAATATCACCATCGACAGAGCCGCGGCCCAGCCGAAACGGTACATACCGAAAGCGGCTTCATAAACGTAAGACACGAGGATATGAGTCTGATCGTTAGGTTCACCGCCATTGGAGACAAGCCAGACCACATTGATATTATTGAAGGTCCAGACCACACCGAGGATAATGGCGGGTGTCATAACGGGACGTATAAGCGGCAGGGTGACATTTCGGAACTTGGTCCAGGCGCCGGCGCCATCCACATCGGCCGCTTCGTACAACTCGGCGGGAATCGATTGCAAAGCACCTAATGCAACCACCATCATGAACGGAAAGCCGAGCCATATATTGGTAAGGATGGCTGCAATAAATGCTTCGACGGGAGATGTCAACCATTCAATGGCAGGGAGCCCCATGTAACGTGTGATAAGAATGTCGATAGCCCCATATTCGGCCGTAAACATTCCTCTCCATGTCAATGCCGTGATATACTGTGGAAGCGCCCAGGGCAGAATCAGCAGTACACGCCAGGCCGGCTTACCCTTTACAAAGTGCTGATGCAACAGAACGGCCAGGAAAACTCCAATCGCTACGTGAAATACCACGTTTACAACCGTCCATACTACTGTCTTCCAGAGTATCTCGTAAAAACGAGGATCCGTAAAAACGGCGGCGTATTGTTGAAATCCGATGATATCCCAATCTCGAATATGGTAGATGTTCATATTCGAAAGTGAGAGTACCACATTGTAGAAGAACGGGTAGGCCACTACCGCCAGGATGATCAGTACGGTAGGTCCCAGAAGTAAAGCGAGAAACAGATTCTGACGACCGCGTGACGTAAAGCGAAACGCCCGTTTCGGCCCTGGCAAATTGGCGACGTCCCGGGCTTCTTCGTGCGAGATCTGGATGGGCGGATTTGTACCCGATGCGTGCGGCAATTCCTTGAGCATATTATCGCCTCAGACGCGAACCAGAGCTGAATATTCCACGGTTATTCTAAAGCTGCGCATCTCTGATCCTCTTCTCGACGTTTTGCTGCATTCGGCGCGCGCCCTCCTCTGCAGAGACGCTGCCACTCATTACGAGCTGGTATGGACCTCGCATCCCATCCCAGATCTGCCGCATCTGGGGCTCGAGCGGCATGGGTTTTCCTCTTTCTACTTGCTCCAGTGAAGCTTGCAGTATGGGGTTGTCCTGAACCTCCCAGGAATCTCGTACTTCATCGATCACCGGAATCGTCGCCAGCTCGACGGCCATTTCAGTCTGCATTTCCGGGCCGGTCAGATACTCGAGGAGATTTTTGACGTACGGCTTCTTCTCGTCAGGAAGATTGATGTTAATCGAATAGCCTTTTGCCGAGATCATCGGCGCACTCCAGAGGCCGGTCTCGGAGTTACGAGGAATCGGTGCAATACCATAGTCGACGCCTGCAGCGCCATATCCTGCCCAGGCCCACGCCCCGTTGATGATGCTTGCCGCACGCTGATCCTTGAAGAGCGTTTCAGCGACATTATAATCACTCTGACGGGGTATCACACGGTGACGATCGCGTAGATCCAGGATGAATTTGATCGCCTTGACCGTCTCGGGCGTGTCGAGGGTGGGATTGCCCTGCTCATCCATCGGCCAGCCTCCGAACCCGGTGAGAAACGGCATAAAGTAGAAGGGTTCGGTGTAATTCCAGGTCAGTCCGTAGACGTCGATCGTGCCGTCGGCATTGGTGTCGGTTGTGATCCGTTCGAGCATCGAGAGCATCTCGTCGGTCGTCTCGGGTGGCCGAGGCATCAGCCGTCGATTGTAGACGAAGGCGAGATGATTACCCACCTGATCCGCAACGAGCAGTTTCTCACCGTCCCATTCAACGATACCGTCGTCGGAGAATCTCGAAAGGTATCCCTCGTCAAGAACCTCTGTGATCGGCATGATGGTTTCGGTGATGGCGAAGAGCGATACGTTGTCTGCCGGGCCATAAATGAGATCCGGCCCGCTTCCGCCCACGGCCGCGACGATGAACAGGTTTCGCAGGTCTTCCGTCTCTCGGTGCAGGACCTCCACGAGTTGATCAGGATGTGCTTCATTATAGGCCGCAACCGCACGCTCGAAAAACTGTCGCTCGGCCACGTCCTTCTGATGCCAGATCCGAATCCGAACGCGCTCGTCTTCAGCTCGGCATCCGCCTGAAGCGAATACCAGAATCAATAGCGGAATGTAGAACCACCGACTCACGGCATCTGGATGTCTTTTTTGAGGACGATACCCCCCAGTGCCGGAATCGAAAGCGAAAGCGCGCGACCTTCGCCGGTGTACCTCATGGTCCCCTGAAGGGCAGTCTTGAAGATCGGGGTATACGATTCCGCATCTTTCGCGTCAAGGATGACGGTTACATCACGTTCGCCTCGATTGAGGACAACGATGAGCGAATCAGTCGGGCTCGATCTGCGAAATCCGAATGTACCTGCATCATCATTCGTATGAATGACGTCGAAACTGCCACGGCGCAGCGCTTCCTCGTCATTCCTCATCGCGATAACATCCCGATGGAAATCGAAGAGCTCCTGTTTGAACGCGACTTCATCCGGTGTACGTGAACGACCAAGCGGATGATGGGTCTCGGGGTCATACGCGTAATCCGGCCATACCATCGGCTTGCGGTCGTCCGGATCGTCGGCGCCCCACATTCCCGCTTCCGTACCGTAATAGATCATTGGCGCGCCGACGTACGTCATCTGGAACAACGTGAGCAGGCGCTGGATCTGCCACTCCCGATCGTTCGGAGCGCGGACAAGGTAATCCTCGAAGTAGCGCGGCGACACGCGACTTCCCCAGTCGTAGTCGAAGCGATCAGGAACCTCGAATCCATCGTGCTTGTCCGCATTTACTATCATCGACGCGACGCGGTCCGTATCGTGTGAATCGATCAGATTCTGCATTGCAAATCGAACAGCAGGCGCGAAATCCTCCTTGCGTTCCGATATCATCCGGGAGAACTCGGACGGCGTGATCGCATAGTCGACAAAGAAGCCTTTGACGGGGAATGCGAAGGCGTGATAGTTCATGGTCGCCGAGAACCCGCCCTCGCGAAGGAAATCTGCCGCATCATCCCAGAGCTCCGTAACGGTGTAAGCATCAGGATTTAGCTCGCGTACCAGCTCGTTCCAATCCACCCAGAATCCCATCGGCACTTCATTAGCAACATCGAGTCTCCATCCGTCGATACCTCGTCGCGCATTCCCGTTGACCACCGGGCGCATCCACCGTCGGGTAGAGTTGAAGATGTACTCCTTCGGTCCCGAATGCAGATCGTTTTCTACCTCCGCAAATTCGGGGAGTGTCTCTACATCCCACCATCCCTTGTAGCGGAACTCATCCTCCGGCGTCGCCGGGTCATCCCACTCGTGCACGATGTACCAGTCGCGAAAACGCGATTCCTGCTGGTTCTCCCGAATGTCGGCGAAGGCCGGAAACTCGCGTCCGGTGTGGTTGAACACTCCGTCGATGATCAGACGGATACCGCGATCGTGCGCTCCGTCGAGCAGGTCCAGGAAGAGTAGATCGGCCGACGTCCACGCCCAGGTATCGGGATCCATCGGATCTTCCTGTGCAATCAGGGCGAAATCGCCATCCGGATCGGGGCCAAAGTGCGGATCGACGTGATGAAAACTGTTTCCATCGTACTTGTGCATCGACCGCGCAACGAAAATCGGGTTGAAATAGATGACGTTGATGCCCAGCTCCGCGAGATAATCCAGCTGATCGATCACTCCCTGCAGGTCGCCGCCGTAACGCCTGTGAAAGACGCCATCGTCATAGAAATCATCTCCCAGCTCTTTCTCCCACTCAGCGCGGGAATACCAGTCGGATGTCCACGGCGTAATCTGCCAGCTTTCCGAAGGCACGATCGGGGTCTCGAGTGTTTCTCGCGTAGGATCATTTGATGGATCGCCGTTCCGAAATCGCTCAGGAAATATCTGATAGAACACGGCATCGGCGGCCCAGGAAGGCACCCGTTCTTCAACGCTGAGAGGCGACGTATCGTGCTGTTGCGTCGTCTGCGCTCCTGAGCAGGCAGCGAGGGTGATGAGCAGTAAGAGAAGAGGGAGATGTTTCATAGAACGGAGGGCGACGTAAACTATGGGCTCATGATGAGGGATGGTGGGGCATGATTTTTCTCGGTATGAGGTCTGCACAATGTAGAAGCGATGCCACACCCACGATGATAAGCTGCCTATTTCACCACCGTCATTGTTCGCACCTGAGTATTTGACTCGGATGTTAAACGGTAGAAATACAGGCCGCTGGCAATGCCGGCAGCGTCGAAACGGAACGAGTGATTTCCTGCCTGAAGATTGGTGTCAACGAGGACGCCCAGGCTCCGTCCAAGTGCGTCGAAAACTTCCAGTCTCGCGTGCTCGGACTGGGGAAGTGAGAATCGAATTTCAGTAATGGAGTTGAACGGATTCGGATAGTTCTGCTCCAGGATGAACGTCGCCGGTCGCCCTTCCTGCGAATCGACATTTACCGTAATCAACCCGGGCTCGGCGGGTTCAACGAAGCTGCTCGTGTAGACGTGAAACTCCCCGGCAAGCAGCTCCCGCGATACCGATCCTCCGGTTACGTCTACCTGCGCGCCCTCAAAGAAATCATACCACGTGCCGTCGTGCGGAAACGGCACACTCGTCTCTCGATCGATCACGTCGAAGTTTCCCACAATCACCACGTCCATCTCTTCGTGGCTGAGCGTAATCCTTTTGATAGCACCTCCGAGCGACTGCTCAACGACCGTTGCGCTATCCCTGAATACCTCGTGGTCGCGGCGCAGCCGAAGGAGCTCGGCCCATGTCCGGTATAGTTTCTGGCGAAGTGGATCCTCGTAATAATCCCACCGGATCGGTTTGCGCGCCGTTCGTCCGGGATCCGACGACAGGCAGTCCCCATCACCGTCATTCTTTAGACACTCCTCCGGCCCTCCTCCGTAGCCCAACTCGCCAAACTGCCACATCATTTTCGGGCCCGGTGTGGTGAAAAAGAATGCACCCGCCAGCTTCATCCGATCGAGAGCTACGTTTAGATCAGGAACACGGTAGTTATTCGGACCTGCGTTTCCGAACTTTCTGTTCTTGAGCATCAGCCACTGTTCATCGTGGCTTTCCATATAAGAAATGAGATGCGGAAGCTCCCACCGCTGCCCCGTCGTGCCATAGTAGGCATGGCTGAAATTGCTTCCAGCCAGATATCCCATAGTCGCCTCGTTGAACGCGTAATTGACGTTATTCCATAGCATCATCCCCGGATATCCATCGGCAACACCGTGATGTGCTAATTCACGCTCTTCGTTGTCGGCGGCGAAGTGCTCGAGAATCACGTACGCATCGGGCTTCACATCCCAGACCCGATCGGCCATTCGTTTGAGGAGACGAATTCGGCTTGCATCGTAGGCTCCCCACGCGCCCACATTCGATCCAGTGTTCTTCTGCGTGAATCCTTTCGATAGGTCGAATCTGAAACCGTCGATGTTGAACTCCTCCAGCCAGTACCGATTTGCCCGGTCGAGCCAGTACTGGGTGGCTGCACTCTCATGATTGAGGTCGTTGAAGACATTGAAGGGGTGGCGCGCCGTGACGTTTGCATACGGATTCTCGGGCGTAGGGCGTCCGTAGTCGCCTTCGTTCCACAGCCGGACCAGAGGCGATTGGCCCGTAGCGTGGTTGTAGACGACGTCGAGAATAACGGCGATACCCCGGCCGTGCGCAGCATCAACAAATCGTTTGAAGGCTTCGCGCGTGCCGTAGTACTTGTCGAGCGCGAGATGAAAGGCCGGATTATATCCCCACGAGTCGTTTCCGTCGAACTCGGATATCGGCAACAGTTCGATCGCATTGATTCCGAGACGCTCCAGATAATCGAGGGTATCGATGAGTGTCTCGAAATTGGAGGCATGCAGAAAATCCCGAAACAGAAGTTCATAGATGACGAGCTCGTGTTGCGGCGGTGCCTCGAAATCTGTGTCCGTCCACTGAAATGCAGGGCGGCCCGGATGCAGCACGCTCACGGCATGCCTCGTAAGATTCTCCGGATATGGCTTGAGATCGGGATAGGTTGACGTCGGGATGAAACGATCGTCGGACATCAATACTTTCTCAGAGTATGGATCCGCCACTCGGATCTTCCCATCGACCAGGTACTGGAAGGCGACCTCCTCACCGGCAGTCAGACCTTCGATATCGATCCAAAACCACGTACTGTCGGTGCTGAAATCCTCCCGATTCATAAAGAAGTCCGTGTCGACTTCCCAATTCGAGAAATCCCCAATCAGATATGCATATTCTTTACCCGGCGCAAAGAGCGAGAGCGTTGCCGCGGACGGTCCCCTGTAGGTGATTCCATCTTCGAGACCAGGCGGCCGGTTCTGTAAGATCGTCTCCGGATTCCTGATCGCGTAAAAGCTGCTGGAGTCTGCTTTACCATCGACACTCTCGGCGACCGCGAGCACATCGACTCGGCCGGATTCGTTCAAATGGAGATCGTACCGAAGCGTATCCCCATTAACGTCTGCTACCGGCGAA
This sequence comes from uncultured bacterium, assembly GCA_965652945.1. Lineage (GTDB taxonomy): Bacteria > Bacteroidota > Rhodothermia > Rhodothermales > CAZKDQ01 > CAZKDQ01. Next base: position 6,830 of record CBFGXY010000004.1, on the reverse strand, counting down.
CCATTGATCTCAAGCCGAATACGGTCGAGCGGTGAAGTGCTCGTTTGCCCGACGACAAGCACCTCGATCGTAGTATCGACACGTGCGATCAGCGGATTTAGCGGACTCACGTCAGGCTGGATGATGCGCACGTTCAGTCCAGGGTCTGCCAGGTCTATGAAGAGATCTATGGTCTGACGCGTGGCATCCGCGCTCCTGAAGACGAACGCCAGCCCCGTCACGGTCTCGCTGGCGGGTACGCTGTAGAAGGTGTAGACGTCGTCGATATCGAGTCGGTAGCGATTCGCTGCCTCGCGGGTGAGCCGCGGCTGCGTGCTGTTATTCCCCCAGGCCTCAATAACATACTGCCAGCGACGCCCGTCGGACAGGTTCACGCCCGTGTGCGTATAGACGTCGCCTGTGTAATCCTGGAGGTCTGTTCCGACCGCGTTAAAGAAGACAGTGAGGGACTGATTCAGGATCGGGATCGCGGGATCGGTACTGATGAGATTCTGCGCGCGAAGATCACCAACTGATACCGCCGCCAGAAGCGTTATAGCGGCTATTGCGAAGAAGTGTCTGAGCATGGGTGAAGCACGCAGTTCGGCCAATTACGGCTCGGGGAAAACGATCTATAGCGCTGCGTGGCACCCACGAATGAAAGCGCTTACAATTGTTGTATTATACTTCTACGGGTGCATCAGGTCAAGAGGAGACCCTACAGGACGTATCAGAGATTACGGCGGTTAAGTCGACGGTCTGCCGTGTCAGGGTGGGGTAGCGTTTGCACCATCACTCATCACGCATCTTCTATTGATCGGGCGTGGATCGCATTCAATCTCTCGGACTCCGTGCAAGAAGTTGATCTCTCCATCGAAACGGAACCGGCAGAGGCCGGACATCACATGCCCGCCCGTTCTCTAAGGGGAAGGCTCGTCCGGGATGTGATTAGCGATGAAGTCACTGAACTATCTCGCGGTCAATTATCGTTTTCCCTCGAGTCTCGATCATCCCGAATCTGGCTGCTGGAATAGAGATCTAAAAATGGAAATGGGCCATCCCGCACTATGTCGGAATGGCCCATCCCTTACGCCTCGAGGCGCATCTCAGGTCGATGCTACTTCACGAGCATCATTTTGCGGCTGATAACTTTCGACGGAGTCTGGATCTGATACAGGTACGTTCCGCTTGCCAGGCTGGAAGCATCAAACGTAACCGTATATGTATCCGCCGCCTGCATCGCATCGACGAGCGTCACCACGTGACGGCCAAGAATGTCAAACACTTGAACGCGTACGTGTTGCGCCTGATCGATCGAATAGCTGAATGATGTCGACGGATTAAACGGGTTCGGATAGTTCTGATCCAGCGTAATATTCGAGGCGAGTTCGCCACCTGTCGGCTCGACGCTGACAGCAGTCGGGTTGTCCTCGATAGGCATCAAAGCCTCCGAATCTCCAATCTCGACCGTCTCGAATTCGTACGAGGCCGGGAAGCTTCCGCCACTCGGATGGATGTACGAATAGCGTCGACGTCCGGCGTCGAATCCACCTTTACCTTCGGTGTAGACGTCGGCGTGATTGCCATAGGCATAACGGAACCCAATTCCGTTGTATGTGGGCCCGTTAATCGTCAACGTGCCCTCATAAATGCCGTCGCCATCTTCGTCTGTGAGGAAGAATATCCGATTGTTCTGATCATCCACAACAAGGTTGGTTTCATCGACTTCCATACCCTGTGTCCAGCGCCAGACCGGATCTTCGAAGGCGACGAAGACGGAGTCCTGGGCCGGATCGAATGGACGCGCCAGAAAGTCGAGGGCCGGATTCACGTCTACGCTGAATTTGAGGTCAACCGAATGGCCTTCCGGTATCACGTTACCGGGCCGGATGTCATTGAAGTACTGAATACCGGGGTTCAGCTCGGGTGACCCATCGAAATCCAGAAAGCGGTTGCCACCACCCCAGTCGAGCGGCTCTTCCCAGCCCATGCCGGTATCCCGCAGCCCTTCATCATTGAAGTGGATGTAGAACTTGTACTCTTGTTCAGATCCAGGGGCAGCCGTAAGCGGTACCTCGATTGCGTAGATGTTTGTACCCGGTTCTCTGAACATGACGCAGAGATCAGGATCGCCGCAGCCCCAACCGTTGAATACGCCCCGAGCCTGCAGGGTGTCTCCTCGGGCAAGGTCGAATAGTCCGATCGTCTCAAGCGGGGTCACATCGACCGCATAGATGACGTTTGCCGTGACCAGTTCGCCTACGATCGGAGGCGATTGCGCAAAGTACTGCCACGCAAGCGTCGTGTCGGCATCTGGGATTACGAAAGCACGGTTGTCGCTACTCTCCCAGTAGGTTACGTCTCCTTTCATGAATACAAACTTGTACTCATACTCCTCTCCCACATGATCATCTGGGAAATAGACAGCCCCCGAGTACAGATGGTATCCCGGCTCCCCGTTCGTGTCCGATTCGCGACTTAGCGTTCCGAGGTTCATCGACCAATCCTCGACACCGACCGGAGGACCGCCACGAAGGGCAACCACCAGATTTTCAGCCTCGGGATCGTAGTTCTGTGCGGCCTCCTCCGTGTTCATATAGACGCGGAACCACACGCCGACAGAGTCCTCCTTCGACTCAAAGGGGGTCCAGTCATATGCACGCGCATCGCCTTTCTGGAAGTAGTGCAGCGCCAGTTCGACATCACCGGTACCCGCCTCGATCATATGGTTGTCGCCTTCCGCCGGATTGTCTTCCCAGCCGCCGAGGCTGTTGGGGCGCGCCTCGGTACCACTCGAATAAAATTTGAAGTACAGCGTTTCATCCTCAGGTATCTGGAAGGACAGCTCCCAGTAATCTCCACCGATATTTACCGGACGCAGCGTGGTCACATCACTCCAGCCAATTACATCGCCGCCGGGCAGCGCACTTTGCCCCTCCGGACAATCTTCCAGACATCCACGGATCTGGATGTCTTCAGTAGCCCGGATCGTGTCGGGCAGAGTAGCTGTGTTCAATGTCAGCGTCACGTTGCGCTGCGCATAAGCGGTACCGGCAAAGCTCATGATGAGCATCACGAGGCACCATCGGAGCCAGGTTGTAGACGTTTTCATGTAACCCTCCATGGGTTATTGTTGTCGGAGGTGGATTGTTTTTTGGGCTCGCCGCACTGGCCGAGTCAGGCCCGACGCTCGGCCGGGAGTTTGTTTGTCAGAAGCTGAGTCCGAGCGTGAATCGATTGACGCCCGCGAAATATTGATAAGTCTCGTATGCATAGTCCACATTGAAATGAAGAGTCCCGAAACCGTATTGAAGGCCGCCGCCAAAGGCGAACGAACGAATTCGATCGTCGAGGAAGATGTCGGTATATCCACCGCGGATCATCACCATATCGAGGAAGCTGAGCTCCGCACCTACGTTCATTGACTGCGCATTGTCGTTCGGTGAGATAAAGTCGACCGCGATGGTAAGCCGGCTCTGGTCGGTCTCGAACGCCTCGCCTGCCAGCCCAAGTCGCATGCGCAGCGGCAGATCGAATCGATCGGTGTCGAGCGTCGCCGTTGCGCTTTTATTCTGGCCGCGCTGGTCGGGCCGGAGGTCAGGCCGAAGCCGGAGATCGTCGCCGTCGATCTGCATCTTGGTGCCGAAGTTGGCGATCGAAGCGCCGAGTCGGATTCCTCGAAATGGCGTCACGAAGAGCGTACCCACATCGAACGCAACTCCGCGCGCCGAAGAGTTATAAATAGATTCATCGATAACCTTCACCGATCCACCGATGGCGAAACGGTCGGTAAGCTGACGCGAGTAGGAAGCCGCAAAGGCATAGGAGGACGCGCGAAACATCTCACCTGTACCATTCTGCATCTCTTCGGTCGTCACTTCCATTTCGGGGCTCTGGAAAGCCGTTACTGCAAAACCGAAGTTGCCGAGCCCGGTCGGAATGATGAGGGAAGCAAAGCTGAAGTCTATTTCCGCAATCCAGGTCGCGTATTCGACCGTCAGGAGGGTTTCTGTCTGGCCGGCCATTCCCGCGGGGTTCCAGTAAAGGGCCGTACCGTCCGTCACGAGGGCGCTGTACGCGTTGCCCATTCCGGTGGCTCGTGCTCCAACGGGGATATTGAGGAACGTCGCCGCGGTCGTACCGGTCTTCCGGATCTGACGGTCGCTCGTCTCTTCCTGTGCTGAAGCACCGGGCACCGCCGCGATGGCAATCAGAACAACCACCATGGCGGCTGTAGCAAGCAGGTGCGGGTTTCTATATTTCTGTTGGTTCATGGCCGGTGTGACTTGGTGCCACCTACTTGATTATGGCGAACGTTCCGGTAGTCTCGCCAATACCCGGTGCCTCTATGTGATAGATGTACAGGCCGTAGGCGACGGTCAGGTTATCGGCACTCTCAAGATTCCAGCCGAGTGACCCATCCATCAGGGCTTCAGGGGAATTAGGTGCGGTTTGATCCGTGCGAAGCACCGTCACCAGTTCACCTGCCGAATTGAAGATCCGGATGGTGGCATTCGGCGGCAGGTTGATGAAGTTGATCACCCTCGGCCCGCGTCCCGTTGTGAAAGGATTCGGCCCCTCGAAGTCGCTTCTTGCCCGGTAGGGATTGGGCACGACGCGGATGTTCTCCAGCTCGTCCCTGGCCCGCTCCGTGTCGACACGCGGACCGTGGGTCTCGAACTCGAACACGTCCGAATTCAGGAAAGGCTTCCGCATGATAATCGTCGCCACATCGCCTTCCCGCGGGTCCTCCCTATCCGCCATCAGGAAGTTGAGGCTCAGCTCCCAGGTGACTCCCTCAGTGCCGTCGGGTCGATCTTCAATGAGGATGATGCGATCACTCTCAGGAGATTCCGCACTGAAAGAGGCAGGCGTCGTAGCCGTTGGGCTCGTGTAATCCTCGCCGGTGAGGTCCCAGAAGGCATATTTGACCTCCTGTCCCGTCGTAGTGTTGTAGACGCGGAAGTTCGTCGGTCGGGCAGGCAGCGTCGTGAGCCTCGATGCTCGAAACTCGACCGAATGTCCAGAGCCCGGTGATCCAACTTCGATGCGGTAGTCGGCCGGATTACGCAACCCTCGAACGAAGCCCGGCGACATGTACGGCCGGACGGCGATGGGGTAAATCTCATCCCGGTTCCAGCCACTTACATTTCTATCGATGTCGACGAAATCATCCACGAAGAAGCGCAGTCTGAACCCGTCGACGATCTGCGGCTCATCATCTGGGGCAAACCGTGTCGACCGAGATATCACGGGGGTCGGATTCCCTGAATCCGTGATGTCGAGCAACGTGAAGTTCTTCGTCGTTAGCGTGTCTGCACGTGATGCATCACCCGCACGAATCGTGTCTTCGAAAACGATGCGATATCGGTGGCCGTCTTTAATCGCACGTGGGTCTACGATTTCGTAGGCGATACGACTTGTAGTCTGGCCTTGAACCCTGGTCAGGTTGACAAGGTCAGCGTTGTCGTAACCCGCCACGGTGGCCGCGGGTGTCACACGCGCCACGTTTTGCCCAGTCTCGACCGTGCCGTCGGATCGTACGCGAACACGAATCGGCGTCTCCGTGGGCGGGATATCGACGGCCGCAGCCCCGAAGTCGTACGCCGTTAACGCATAATAGTAGGTGACACCATTGGTGACGGTGCTGTCAACGAACATGTGCTGGAGACCCGTATCATCACCGAGGTGATACTTGACGCCATTGATGTCCGTCGGATGGAAACCGGTGACACCGTTTCTGAGGTCGAACTGCGCGATCGGTCTATTGAGTAAGACATTGCCGAAGCCGTCGGTGATGCGCCTGGCGTCGAGGAAGGCCGGATCCGTCGCGCGGTAGAGGCGGTAGCCCTCGAAATCTTCGGCGGGCAACCCGAGGCGTGCCATGAACGAGTCGAATGTCCGCTCGGATTCGGAATCCCAGTAGAGCGTGATCCGGCCGTCGCCCGGAACCGCGGTCAAGGTCGGGGTGATGGGTGCCTGGGCAAACTGATAGTCAGCCTCGTAGGCATCCTGCGCGTCGGACCGGGCACGAAGGGCGTCCTCGACATCCTCACCCATCGTGATGACGTACGAAATCGCCTCCTGCTGGCCCGCCCGAAGTGGGAAGATTCCGCTTGACACGAACAGGTCGAAATCGCCCACGATGGATGTCGTCGGGTCGTAAAATTCCCCCGGTACCATGAAATTGAACCAGTAGAACCGATCGGCGGTCGCGTTGAAGTTGATGCCGCCCGCGGGTCGATACTGTACGTTTGTGATACCGATCATGTCGGATTCCGAAACATCCGTCTTGTCGATGTTCGGCTCGCCGGGGAAGGGCGTTCCTGCACCCGAGGTCGGAAGACCATCTCCCTCACCGAAGTCTCCGGTGAAGGCGATCCCGTCAAGTCCCACATCATCGAGCTCCATCCTCCAGTCGCGATCATTGTCGACGCCATCCTGTCGGCTCTCGTCAATCATCGTGTCGATCCCTTCGTCTATACCTGCGTCACGCCCTCCGTCCACATTGATGTATTTGTTGCCCAGGCTGGCCTGCGTGACGTTGTACAGAATGACATCCGTGCCCGGCACACGATAGCGCCGGTAGGGATCGGCTGCCGCCTCATCGATCATTTCCTGTGTGATAGTCGGCCAGTCGCCAATGGCATTGCCATCGTTGTCGATGTTGTCCTTGAAGCGCATCCCCAGGTCTTCGGGTCCAACGGCTATCAGGTGAACGATAGGACCGCTGCCATCGCGTTTCTGCATCATGGGGTCGCTTTCCGGATTAGCGGGCCAGCGGCCCCAGCGGTCGGTTGCCGCCTCGTCGATCATAGCCTGCGTAACGACCGGGCTCCCCTGCTCCCCAT
>CBFGXY010000003.1:0-18921 GCA_965652945.1 uncultured bacterium | reverse complement strand
CGAGAAACGCTACCGCCACCACCAGCATTACCGCTGAAAAGATGTAGATAATCAGTGTCTCATTCATGATTACGAGGCGGGATTACTCTGCATCGTCGGGTCCGACAGCGAACTGTGACGGAAGTGAGTCTCATGGTACTACCTCCACCATCACATCCGAGCGGCCTTCCTACCGGGCGAAGTTCAGTAGCAAGGAAAATCGCATTGTGTTCGCCAGCGGACTGTTCTCCTCGAGCGCGTAGATATACGAGAAGTCGACACCCACGATGTTATACCGTAGGCCTGCACCGAACGTGAGGAACTGTCGGTTTCCGTTATAGGGGTTCTCGTAGAAGTACCCCGTGCGCAGGGCAAAAAGCTGATTGTACCAGTACTCTAGCCCCGTCCCGATGGTGAGTTGCTGAAGCACGCCCAGCTGCTGCATGTTCGGATCGGAGAGGGTACCCTGGTTGACATTGATCGGCTGCCACGCGGTGAATATGGCCTTGTAGAACGCATCCGCACCGGTGGAATCACGCCGAATCAGCATCTTGTTGAAGTCATTGGCGAACGTGATACGGTTGTACTCGTCCAGATCGAATGTAACCGCGTAGCCGAAGCGCATGTTTGTTGGGATGGGGTCCTTCTGCTCCGTGTCCGAGTACTGGATCTGCGGGCCCATGTTTGCCAGATTCGCCCCCACCGAAATGGTCGCATCGACGCCCCCCAGATCAATAGGGTTGGATCTGTAGAGTGCACTCAGATCGAACCCTGCAGTCAGCCCCGGACTGATTTTCTGACTGCCGACTTCGCCCGATGCAAGGTTGGAGTAGATCATTCGGAGTCCACCGCCGACGGCGAAATTCTCATTCAGCTTCGTTCCGTAGGACGCCCCGAGTGCGAGGTCATACGAGCGAAACGTACCAAGCGGAGTGTTGTCGGCCGAGCGCCGTTCGTGTTCACCGAGGTTCAGAAAAGTGACGTGCGCACCGAACGTGCCCCAGCCCTCGAGGTGATATTTTCCCACGAGGTACTCGTAATAGAGGCCGGCATCGAACTCCGGAAGCCAGGTGGAGTGCGTCAGCGAGGCTTCGACGCCTTGCTGAAACGCCAGCCCTGCAGGGTTCCAGAAAATGGCATACGCGTTGTCGGCCAGGGCCACACCCGCATTTCCCATACCGGCCGCGCGGCTGTCCGGCTCGATTTGCAGGAAAACCACCGCGGCGCCACCGATCTGTGCGCTTGCATTGGACCCTCCGGCACCCCAACCAAAAAGCAGCAGGAGCAGCACAGCGGGCAGTCGCCTGATCCCTTTAACCATTCGGATACGTGTCATAATGAACTTCTGGATTTGATGTGTCTGGTTTTCTGTGGCCGTCTCACCGAATGATGGCGATCCGGTCAATATGTTCGGAGACGTACCTTTCTCCTTCGAGTCCTTCGGTTTCAACGCGTAGTCGATAGAGATAGACGCCCGAAGCGAGTAACCCGAAATCGCCGTCGCGCCCATCCCAGGGAATCTGAACGACGCTTCCACTCAGCATGCCGGCGGGCAACGCCTCTTCGGTCTCAATCGTTCTCACCGGTCGACCATTTATCGTATAAATCCTGACTTGCACGGACGCCGGCGTGCCGATCGGCTGGTTGTGCTCGAAAACGAATCTGGTGCGCCCACTGGTCGGATTTGGATAATTGAACACATTTCTCAATGCGAGCGATTCCGCCTCGCCGACGAAAAACTCCAGGCGTTCGGTGGATGAGTTGTTCAATACATCCCATGCGCGCACCGACAGTGAATTAGTGCCGGAGGCGAGGTCGTGATCGATGGGATAGGTAACGGTCCCACGCTGATAGGATCCCGGTTCGCTCTCGTAATACCGACTCAGATCAACGACGTCCTGTTCATTGTCGTTAAGCATCAGCATCATCTCATGGCCCACGCCTGCGCCCACCGTGTTAATACCGCTCTCGTCGAACAGTTTTACGATCAGGGTCGGATTGGGGGTCGTCAACCCACCGGAAACGAACGTCGTATCATTGAGAAATAGTCTGATTTCCGGTCCCTCACCATCATCAGCAGGATTGTCGGCCGTTCCACCCACTATAACATCATGTGTGAAGCCGAGCGCCTGTTGGTCTGCTGAATGGGCATACGCGGATATCCGCCCAGACTCGTCTCGGTATGAAATGTCTTTCGGCACGACGAAGTCAGCCGAAAACCGGCCGTTCTCAACTTCTGCGATTCCCCGCCAGATGAGGTCTTCTCGGACGGTATAGTAGGGGCGCGGCATTCGAGCCCGATTCGGTACGGGCACTTCCCGAACGGCATCGAATACAGTTATCTCGACGTTGCCATTGAATTCGGAATCCAGCGCGCCTCCGTCCCGCCGGACGCTGCCGCGAATATTGACCCGATCGAGTGCCCGAAGTGCGGCCTCGGATTCGGTCAGATGAACTCCGTTGACTTCATCTATGGTGATCTCTTGCGAGGGAAGTCCGATTCGCATCGAGGGATCGCCCAGAAGATTGAACTTCCGATTGTTCGCCTCGAGACCGGGATTGGTGTTCTTAGTAATCCGCAATATATCCCCAAGACGACGCGGACGGCCATCGTCGTCGTACTGAAACATTGCCCGATTCAGTTCGCGGTTCAGCCCGACATTGAGCGTGTTGATGCCGGATGAGGTGTGCACAACTCGAACGGTGGTGAAGAGTGCTACCGAGCCTCCCCCTTCATACAGAAGAAGATCTTCGGCAGTGCTCTGCCTGTCCTGGAGGTCCCATCGTCCGAAATCACAGGTCGCTGTGATAAACACGGACTGCCGGTCCCGATTATTCAGCCGCGCCACATCCGCCCTCGTAAAGACCTCTTCCTGCATCAGCGTCTCGGTATTTCCATGACCGCTGAAGTTGAAGACCAGCGTACCTTCGTTCAATGTCGCCAGCAGATCACGTTTCGCTGTGGGGATGCGCCATCCGCCGAGAAACTCCCGCTGATACGATTGCGCATAGATCTTCTTCAGATTCATCAGTGGAGCCTCGACTTCTACGAGTTCCGCTACCGCATCGGCATTCTGGGTATGGAGGTCATAATCGTTCTCCTGCGCCGATAGTCCGTTGTACTCATCATCAGCAAGGAAGGTGTAGCGTCCGCGCCAGGCTCCGTGAGTTGTCGGGCTGTCATATTCAATGATTTTGTTCACGACGACCTCGGCTTCCGCCTCCGTCTGCACGGTGAAGCGACCAATTCCAATATCGACACGCTCTACCGGTGCTCCGGGTGGTGCGGGCGAAGAATAGCCCATGGGAGTTTCCCATACCCCTTCGTGGTCATCCAGAAGTGCAAAATAGTCATCGCTGGTATAGGACTGGATGGGATCGAACGTCTCCTCCGTTTGATAGGAAGGAATCCAGTTTTCGAGGGTCGTAGGCGTATCTGCCTCTCTGATGTTTCGGAAGTTGAAATGTCCGTCGCCAAACAGAAGAGCATAACGCAGGGCAGGTTCGGACGTCGGTCCTCGATCGTACAGGAATTTGAGATAGTCTCGTACGGCCCGCATGTCCTGATGGCCGCCCGAGAACTCATTATAGACCTGCTGGATGTCGACGACTCGAACGTCGAGTCCCTGTCCCCTCCGGTGGTCCGCAAGACGTTCGGCTGCCGGGTAGAATTCCTGAGGGGTGATGATGACGAATTCGGGGAATCCGCTGATCCCGTGGAGGTTTTGCGGTTGGATATGTCGCGGCGCCATTCCCCAGTCCGAGAGCACTTCCGACAAAAGCCGGATGCCCTCGGGTGCAAAGGCCACGAATTCAGGCGGAGCGGAGCTTGCGTCCACAGTGGTATGGATACGCACATTGCCGCCCGATCCGTCCACGGCGTGCGCCCGCAATACGCGTCCGTCGGAGATCTCCCAAACCGTCGGTGATTGCGAAAATCCGCTCAAACGATACTCGAGATTACCGGATTCACCCGCGGGCGAAGCGAAGCGCAGATAGCCGTTCGATGCCGTGAGATTCTGGGGATAAAACCCCCGCAGCCAGATCAACGCGGCAGCCGGCGCCCCGGCTGCACTTTCCAGTCGCATTGTCACATTCAGCGCACCGCCTGAGATGGATTGCTCGAAGGAGCCCGTTGAATTGACCGCGACCGGTGAATACGGCCCCGAGGACAGAGCGCGGCTTGCCAGGATCCGCCCGATGTTGGTGCTCCCGTCGAAGAATCGAACGGCGGTGCGTGGATTGGAACGGATGGCGACGGAGGCCTCATAGCGCACGGTTCCAGCTGCGAGCCCCGGAACCGCGTAGTTGTCCAGAATGCGCAGCTCACCATTGGGCTGGATCCTACGACTTGTCCACGTCAGACCGCTTCCGGCATCCTTCGACCACATATGCTCGTCCGGCTGGACGAAGAATCGTCCTTCTACGCGCTCAAATGAACGTGGAGAAGACAGGTTGGGGAAGGCAACGGTCTCAACCCTCCTGCCCGAAGCACCACCAAGTTTCAGGAAGACGTAGTTCTCGTTGGTGAACGGGTTCCGGAAATGCGACCAGCCGGACTCCGGATCGTACGTCCACCCGCGCGTCCCTCGTGCGTAAAAGATGATCGAGTCGCCTGGATCGAACGAGCCATCGCCCCCGCCGTTGACGATGATCGGATTCTCGATCAAATCTGCCGGGCGCGGTGCTCCTGCGAGCTTCGGAAGTGGAGCCCCGCCGTTGGTATACAGCTTGATCTCATCCGGACGGATGCCCGACACCGTGATGTTCGCCTCCCCGGCCATGCGTTCGAGCAGGGCATAATCGATCCTGTAGACGCCCTCCTCGAGAATCGGAATCTTAAAGACGGTGCCGTCAGCAAGGACGCTCTGGGTTACATCGAGATGAGGGTTGCCCGCAGTGACGGCTCGAACGCCCTGAAATCGCCGGCTTGCCGCTCCGTACTCGACCCGGGCTACAATCCGCCGATAGCGACGAAGTGTCTCAGTTTCCCGATCGTATGACAGAGGCTGGAAGGCGATGCTGCCGATGGCGGCCCCCCGCGAGATCCCGACGCCGCCGTCGAATGCTGCCGGCCGGGCAAGTATTTCAAGAAGCTCTGCAAGGGATTCTTCCGTCGCAAGGGGAAGCCGAACTTCCTCAAAATCGGACGAGATGACCTGCACGGTTGGCGAGGCAGCTGCAGGCAGTTCGATTTCTTTTGACGACGTGACCCATCCCCCCGTCGCCGCAGACGGAATCCGGTCATCAAATACTGAAAAGCCAAGCGAGTCCAGTGTCTGGCGCAGCGAGACCTCCCACACGGCAGTGAACTCGAGCGTTACGCCCCCGGTGCTCGATTCGAGCGTCGTCACGCGAGACTGCTGACCGCTGGCAATCTGCACGCAGCCTAAGACGGCAACGGCTGCCAACAGGAATGCGTGGGCGACTCGGACGGGGAACATGAAAAATAACTTCGCCATAGAGGCGAGGGGTATCGACTCTTTAGAGACGGGCTGCTACGAAGGCTTGAGACACGAGGTCGAGGCCGGAATTATACTTTAGGAATCGTAACAGTGACGGTCGATAGGCTGCTCTGCAATGTAGACGTCCGGAGATGTAGATCGAGAATCAAGATACCAATGTCAGAACCAGAGAACAATACTATGGAGGAGGATTCCAGTTCGATCCTCCAACTGTTGGTCAGGTCTGTCCGGTGAGCTTCCGCTGAAGGGCGGTCAATTCATTCAGCGCCTCCGCCACCCGGTCGCACGCCTCCTCGATATCGCGAAGCGGATCTATAAAATCCAACCCGAGATCCTCCGCGCGAGCCAGTTCGGCCAGAAGCTGGGCATTTCCTGAAATGATCGCAATCGGATTGTTCGCGTCGTGCTTGATTTCTCCCAGCACCCGGTGCAGTTCGGATACCGACATGGGCAGTGTAAGGGGATTGTCGTCCATCGCCTGCAAAATAGAGTTAAAGTTCAACCAGTGGACGCGTATCTACCACCTCGACCGCTCGCTCACCACGTCGTAATGCCGCAATCTCTACCACCGGATCGTGCTCAAAAAACACAATCCATCCCATATCAACCGCCTCATCCAGGAACGTCACCTTTTCATCGATCGTGACGAGCGGGCGAACATCATAGCCCATTCCCCACAGCGGTGCCAGATGTGCGGAGGTCGGCAGCAGATCCGCGGCAAACACCAGCACGCGATGATCATCTTCGATCATAACCAGCTGCTGCGATTCGGTGTGTCCGTGGGCCAGCCTCACGCGTACCCCGTCGAAGAGTGAGACCTCCCCATCCAGAAACTGCATCTGCCCCGTCGAGACGATGGGTTCAAAATTCTCCTTCAGGAAAGATCCACGCTCCCTCAAATTCGGCTCGGTCGCCCAACTCCAGTGGGCGCGCTGAACGTAGTGGTCTGCATTGGGGAATGTAGGCATTAGCCGGTCTCCCTGTCGAAAAGTACTGCCGCCGCAATGATCGAAATGGAGGTGCGTCAGGATAACATCCGTGACTTCATCGGGTGAGAACCCCGCGTCGTTCAGCGAGGACAAGAGCGTCGAGTGCTCGTGGTCGACACCATATATCTCGGCGAACTTGCTGTCATATTTGTGACCAAGGCCATTATCGATAAGAATGAGCCTTCCATCGCCTTCGAGCAGCAGGCACCGCATTTGAAGAGGAATCCGATTTCGGCTGTCGGGTTCGATGCGGCGCGTCCAGAGCGGAGCCGGGATGATGCCGAACATCGCGCCTCCGTCAAGCCAGAATCTTCCCGTATCGATGACATGTAACTTATAAGGCCCGATTTTTGGCATCTCTTTGAGAAGTGGTCCGACGAAAAGCGTATCTGAAGGTCAAGGATTAATGGTACGTGATCGACTATTCAATCGCCCATATCCGCAAGAGATGGGCGCACAACTCCACTATCACGCAGGCTCGAAACTAAATCCACCCGGGCGGCAATTCTTCGAAGTGGCCGTTTGACTGAATTTTCCGCCGAAGATCTTCTGATCGTTCGACTTTGGGAATCAGGTCTTCAAAGTGACGAACAAGATAGAGGATGCGGTCGTCCTCCCGCCTGAGTTCCAGAAGCTCCTGCTTCTGCGGTAATGTGAGGCCCGCGTTGGGTCCGATTTGATATGAAACATTGACCGCGTCGTGGTATTGGTTCGGTCGAACCGCTCGACCTACAAGCTCCAGCAGCCGCATATGCTGGGTGATGGCCCGCTGGACAAGCCCCTGCTCAGTTTCACCCTCGGAATCTTCTACCGTTTCAGCGTCGACCGTTATATACGCCTTCTCCTGCCTGATATCGCTTACCCGGAAACGTTCGTCACCCTCCACGAGGATATCCATCCGGCCGTCGTCGTATTCCTCTACAACCTCTTTGATCACGGCCGTGCAGCCCATGTCTGCCATCTTTTCTTCCTCGTAAAGGATGACGCCGAACGGATTGTCATGCTCGAGGCAATCCCGCACCATTTCCTGATATCTTGGCTCAAAAATATGGAGCGGCAGACGCTGGCCCGGATACAGGACCAGATTCAGTGGGAAAAGCGGCAAGTCTAGCAGATACGACATCACAACACGGCAATTCGTGAACCGATCGCACAGGCGCAGCGGTCGTTAGACGCCAAGGTCACTATATGGTGCCGGCTTCAGAGCTGCTTCGTGCACAAGTCGGAGGGATATTTCGAGATTCTTGCGGCCGTGTCACTCCGAGACGAGCCGAAACAAGCTGTTTGCAAATCGGCAGGAGATGTATTTTGATCCGTATCATGCGAAGCGATCCGATTGGTCCACCTTCTCACTGACTTCGAGTCCGTTTGTCTTTTCGTCCGTTTCTCGTTCTGCTTTTGATCTGTAGCGCTGCCGTCCCTCTCAGCGCACAGCCGTTGCCCTTCGGCGCTGCCGATGATCCTCGAGAGGACATCCAGCGAGTCTGGTGGCGTCATGAACAGCGCCTGAGCTTTCGGGCCGGACCGTCCTTGATTTCTCGCCAGTGGCGCACAGGCGCATCCGCCTCCTTGAACATGGTCACACCGCACCTTCTGGCTCGATTCAGCGGCACCATGAGAGCCGGAGTGTACGGGACCTATGATCCGGACATCGATGAGTGGTATGATCTTGTCCGACTAGTCGAGTTCATCAGGTTGAATCAGCCCTCGCGCTCGTCACTGCATGTGCGCATAGGTCTGATCAATCAGATGCATCTGGGGACGGGCCACCTGGTAAACTTCTACAATACGACGAGCGCCTGGGACGAGCGAACGGTGGGCGCAGAACTACGATTGGAATCGAGATTCGTAGACATTGCGGCTTTTACCGACAATATTCTCCTTGACGGTGTAACCGGCGGGCGTCTGACATTGCGGCCATTTGCTAATGCTGAGAATCTGCGAACGCGATCATTCTCGGCCGGATTCAGCGCGGTAACCGACATCGGAACGCATCGCGACGATCGAACGATGCTGCTCGGCTACAACGTAGACCTCTCGTTTATTGCCGTCGGCTCCGAGGCCGTTCATCTGTCGCCGTTCGCCTCATTTGCATGGTATCCCAACTTCGGAAGCGGACTTGGCTTTGGGGCAGCATTCCAGAGCCAGAATTTTATCGACCTGGCGCAGTTTCATGTTCGAGCCGGGCTCTTTTATAACGGGCGGCGTTTTATCCCGGGATATATGGGAGCGTTCTACCGTGTCAACAATGATCGCGCCCGGATCCTCAAGTCGGCAGAATATCTTGTTGGCGAACGTGAGATTGATCCCGAAGGGACGACCCTCGCTGAAGCGATCGGCGGAACGGATCTACTGACCGAGCTCAGACTCGCCGTGTTCGAACGGTTTGAGCTCTGGTACAATTTCCGACGCCATTACGGCACGCGCCCGTTAAGCGAATATCACCTACGGCTTTTCGTGACCGCACCCGATCGGTTCCGCTTTAATTTCGGAATAGATCGGGGAAGCCTCGGCGGATTCTGGTCGGTGTTTCGAACGATCGGTGATCGTGCGGCGCTGAATTTTGGCACCGAGTACCATGTTTCGAACAACTTCTGGATCCACATCGATGCGCGCTATACGTATGAGAAAGTCGATGAGGATCAACAGCAGATCGAATACTTCCTGGTCCAGCGCCGATTCGAACCGATGGCAGGTATTCGACTGACGTTTTGATGCTCCTTGGAGCTACAATCCCACCCATGAGCGCGGAATTCTCTAATTCCGGGTAACATGGACGCCCAACCTTCCTATCCAATCGCCACACTCAACTCCATCATGCGCTCGATAGGCGCCAGGGCGGCCACGCGAAGATCTTCATCCATCGTAATCTCAGGAGCTTCGTGCTTAAGACACAGATAGAGCTTTTCGATGGTATTCAGCCGCATATGCGGGCACTGGCTGCAGTTGCATCCACTTTCAGGAGGTGCCGGAATAAACGTCTTCTCCGGACTGTCTTTTTGCATCTGATGAATGATGCCCTCCTCAGTGGCCACGATGAACTCCTTCTCAGCACTCTCACGCGCGAACTTTCGGATAGCGCTGGTCGATCCTACGAAATCGGCTTGCCGGAGGACCGGCTCCTCGCACTCGGGATGCGCGAGGACAGGAGCGTTCGGATGGCGCACCTTCAAGCGGACTAATTTCTCCTCGCTGAAGGTTTCGTGCACGATGCAGACCCCGTCCCACAGCAGCATATCTCTGCCGGTCTGGCGACTTAGATACCGCCCAAGATTCCGATCCGGTGCGAACAGTATGGGTTGATGCTCGGGGATTGATCGAATGATGTGCTCGGCGTTCGAAGACGTACAGATAAAATCCGACTCCGCTTTGACTGCCGCCGTGCAATTGATATACGAGACCACGACGTGATCGGGGTGCTCCCGTTTCATACGCGCCAGATCCGGAGCGTAGCATGAATCGGCCAGTGAACATCCTGCATTCAGATCCGGAATCAGCACCTTCTTGCCCGGATTCAGAATCTTGGCCGTCTCAGCCATGAAATGCACGCCGGCAAAGACGATCAGATCGGCATCGGTCTCAGCCGCCTGGCGCGCAAGACCAAGCGAATCACCAATGTAATCGGCGATATCCTGAATGGCCGGCTCCTGATAATAATGAGCCAGCAAGATGGCATTTTTCTCCCGCTTGAGCCGATCGATCTCCTCGAACAGATCTACGTCGGGTCGCACGAACTCCTGAACAAAACCTTCGCTAAGATCCAGCACGGGCAGAATATCCACGGCCGAAGTGATGATTGAGAGGGGAATGACGAAAATTGCGGCGTTAACGCGGCCTTCGCGTCTGTGTTGCGTGAGCCGGGTCGTGGAATGCATTAAAGCTCATCATATGCGAACACACCTCCCCGCAGATGTAATACGCGATCGGCAATCGCCGCCAGACCGGGGTTGTGCGTAACGAGCACGAAGGCCTGGTTCAGGTTGCGGCTGAGGCGCAGAATTTCCTCATGTAGCAGGTCAGCGGTTTTCCCGTCCAGATTTCCCGTCGGTTCATCGGCCAGAATCAAGCCGGGTTCATTCATCAAGGCCCGCGCGACAGCCACACGCTGCTGCTCTCCGCCCGACAGCTGGTTGGGCCGGTGGTCCATTCGCTCTTCCATGCCCAGGGTTGTCAGGAGCTCGCGGGATCGCCTTAACGCCGCGTCCATTCGTTGTCCCCGGATGAGTGCCGGCATGGCGACATTTTCGGCCGCAGTGAACTCGGGCAGAAGATGATGGAACTGAAAAACGAATCCGATGCGCTCGTTGCGGAAGCGGGCCAGCTCCTCATCCGATTTCCGAAAGACATTCGATCCTTCGAACAGCACCTCCCCGGAGGTCGGCCGATCGAGCGTACCGATCAGATGCAGCAGCGTGCTTTTACCCGTTCCACTCTCCCCAACGATCGCTACGATCTCGCCTGGTGACACCCTTATTGACACACCCCCGAGCACTTCGAGTGGTCCTGCTGCGGTCGGATATGACTTCTTCAGATCTCGGACTTCGAGAAGTGGTGTCTCAACGTGCACTGCATCCTCGAAAGGCGGCATCAGTCTTCTCGTTCGATGCCGTACTTGTTCATTTTGTTGTAGAGGTGCGAACGCTGAATCCCGATTTCCTCGGCGGTGCGACTGACATTCCAGTCGTACTCTTCCAGCTTGCGCATAATGAACAGTTTCTCCGCCATATCTCGAAAGTCGCTGAACTGATCATACCGTCCCATCAGATCTGCAACCGGACTTGCATCTGGCGGGGCGTCGCCGGCGCGCACATACCGGTGCACGTCCTCGGCGGTAATCTCGTCGCCCTCACTTAGAATGAGCAGTCGCTCGACCACGTTATTCAATTCTCGGACATTTCCCCGCCACTCGTTGCGCATCAACGCATCAAGAGCATCCGATGCAAATTCTTTGGGCGCCATTCCGTTTCGGCGCGCGAGCTGCTCGGCAAAATGACGAGTGATGACCGGTATGTCCTCCCTCCGCTCACGTAGAGGTGGAACATGTATTAGAATCACGGACAACCGGTGATACAGGTCTTCGCGGAAATGATTGTCTTCGATTCGTTCGAGAAGGTCCTTGTTCGTTGCCGCCACCACCCGAACATCGACGGGAATCGCCCGGTCTCCACCGACCCGGTTGATTTTGTTTTCTTGCAGCGCCCGCAGCACCTTTGCCTGGGCGTTGAGGCTCATGTCTCCGATCTCGTCCAGAAAGAGTGTTCCCCCGTCTGCTTGCTCGAAGGTACCGATTCGCTGGCGCGTGGCACCCGTGAACGAGCCCTTTTCGTGTCCAAACAGTTCACTCTCGATGAGTTCACTCGGGATGGCTGCACAGTTGACCTCCACCATCGAGTTCTCACGTCGAGGCGAGAGATGATGGATCCATTTGGCGACCAATTCTTTGCCGGTGCCCGGTTCACCTGTGATGAGAACCCGAGCCTCGGTCGGTGCAACCCGTTCGATCGTCGACTTGATATGACGAATTGCCGGGCTGTCGCCAAGAATCGGCGTGATGTCCCCTTCTTTATGGACGATGGTCTGCTTCATCCGCCGGTTCGCCGTCTCGAGCTTTCCGCGATCGAGGGCATTGCGGATGGTGACGAGCATCCGATTTAGATCGGGCGGCTTTTCAACGAAATCATATGCGCCTTTCTTGGTCGCCTCGACGGCTGTCTCCACGGTACCGTGACCCGAGATCATCACGGCGGGCACGTCCGGCATCTCCAGCGACATCACCTCGAGGACCTCGAGGCCGTCCCTTTTGGGCATCTTGATGTCAAGAAGCACCAGATCGTACTGCGTCGAGCGCAACTTCGTCAGAGCATCCTCACCGTCGACCGCTTCCTCAACGGTATAATCCTCATATTCGAGGATATCCCGAAGAGTGCGCCGGATACTGGGTTCGTCGTCGACTACAAGGATGATGGGGGCCGCCATAAAAACCTACTGAGCAATCTTCCGCCGTGCTTCCGCACCTGCGATATAGGCATCAATATTTGCAGCGATACTCGCCTGCTCGAAATTATCGGCAATCATACGGTACGATTCGATCGCACGATCGTAATCGCCGGCTGCCTCGAATGCACGCCCGGAATCGAGCAGATACTGAGGCGACAGAGCCGGGATCTCCTGATGGAGCGCTGCGCGCCGGTAAAGCTCACCGGCTCGCTCGTACTGCCCCAGCGCCTCAAGAGCCGCAGCCTCACCCGCGATGGCGCTGGCCCCAAGTATATCATCCCCTACTTTGAAGTCGGAAAAATAAGCCCGTGCCTCTTCGTAACTACCGAGTTCAAAGTAGGCGTTGGCGGCATAAAAGCGCGCAAGATTGCCCGCATCCGTACTGCCATATTGATCCGCAATCGCGATCAGACCAAGATTTCCCCCCGATCCGTCGAGTGCCTGCTGATAGTCACCTTGTTCATACAGGCTCACAATGCGACCAAGATGTTCGGCGGCCTCATTGTTCCGAACATTCTGTCTCCAGATCCATCCAACCAACAGAAGAACGAGAACGACGACGGCAACCAGGATTCCGTAAATGAGTGTCCTGTTTCTGTCGAAAAACTGCCAGGCGCGCGCATAGGCCGTGACGACCGTATCTTCGCGGAGCTCATGACGGCGCGAGAAGGTCTTGGGAGGATTAAGTGTTGACATGTTCTGGATGAATCGTGATCACGGCGCAGAGACCGCGTCTTGAAGCAATGTGACTGAGACCGGCTATTATATCGTTTACGTGACCGAGCCGCAACGGACAATTGGGCAGCCCCCTTTAACGCATGTAAATCGCATCGTTTCCGGCATCCAGACGAAACGTGCTCCCCCGCGCTTTCCCATCGCTTTTTCACCGTATCAGCAGAGCGGGACGCGGCAGGATGCCGTGTAACACATTACCTTATTACAGCACTCTAAGATAAAGACAGTCGGAGGTTGAGATACCTTGTTTGACCTCTCGTACGAACCGGACGAGGCGCTATCGCTTGTCCGATACGATTCAACGAGATGGCATGGACCAGGAGAGAGATCTCAACCGTCATCCAGGAGGCACTACAACCCTCCTTTCTTTCACCCATACTCAACGAATCTATGGCTATCAAACTTGCGATAAACGGTTTCGGGCGCATCGGTCGACTCGTTTTCCGTGCTATTCTCGAACGAGGCCTTGGCGACATCGACGTCGTAGCCGTAAACGACCTGACGGATGCCAAGACGCTGGCTCACCTCTTCAAGTATGATTCCGTTCACGGCGTTTATCCGGGCGAGGTGAGCGTCGTCGATGGCGATCTCGAAATTGGAGGTGACCGGTTCAAAGTCTTTTCGGAGCGTGATCCGAAGAACTTGCCCTGGGGCGACTTGGGCGTGGATGTCGTCGTTGAGTCCACGGGTATTTTCCGCACCCGAGAAAAAGCAGCCCAGCATATCACTGCCGGAGCAAAGAAGGTGGTAATTTCGGCACCCGCTTCAGGGGAAGTGGATGCAACGGTGGTTCTTGGCGTCAATGATGACGTCCTGACAGGCAGCGAGGAGGTCGTCTCGAACGCCAGCTGTACAACCAACGGACTGGCTCCGATGGTCAAGCTGATGGATGACAACTTCACGGTGCGCCGAGGATTCATGACGACGGTGCATGCCTATACCGCCGACCAGAATCTGCAGGATGCCCCGCACAGCGACCTGCGCCGGGCACGGGCCGCCGCCTATTCGATCATTCCCACCACCACTGGTGCCGCGCGTGCAGTCGGGCTGGTCCTTCCTCATTTGAAGGGGAAACTCGACGGAATGGCCCTTCGTGTTCCGGTTCCCGACGGCTCGATCACCGACCTCGTCCTGGAAGTCGAAAAGGATACTACGGTCGAGGAAGTGAACGAGATCTTCCGGAAAGCAGCGGAAGGTCCGATGGAGGGAATCGTAGAGTACACCGAAGATGAGATCGTGTCGATAGACATCGTGGGCAACCCCCATTCGTGCATTTTCGATGCCAAGTCGACGATGGTTTCCGACGGTAATCTGATCAAGATCCTCGGGTGGTACGACAACGAATGGGGCTACGCCAACCGTACCGTCGATATCGTTCGGAAGCTGATGACGGTCGGTCAGCCGGCCTGATCGAGCGTATCGCTGTCACCATCAAAACGGGAGGACGCGGCCTGGGCCGGTTCTCCCGTTTGAGTTTTAACCAGTGATTACTGCCATGAACAAACTCAGTCTGGACCAGCTTCTCAATCAACTGTCAGGAAAACGAGTACTGGTACGCGTTGATTTCAATGTGCCGCTCACGCACAACGGATCCGTAACCGTAGCGGATGATACTCGAATTCGAGGTGCACTTCCGACCATCAAAGCCCTCCGAAATGCAGGAGCACGCATCATTTTGATGAGTCACCTCGGGCGACCGAAGGGCAAAGCCGATCCCGCTCTCAGCCTGCGGCCGGTAGCGCAGCATCTCGAGCAGCTTCTTGGATCACCGGTCCAGGTCGCACCGGCAACGATCGGAGATGCGGTCGACGGGCTTGTCGATGCACTCGAGGATGGGGATGTTCTGATTCTCGAAAACACGCGCTTCTTAGCGGGCGAAACGGCCAACGATGAGGAGCTCGCGAAGACACTCGCAGGATTTGCGGACGTGTACGTAAACGATGCGTTCGGAGCCGCACATCGAGCCCATGCTTCTACCGAAGGTGTGGCTCGGCATGTAGAACAATCCGCAATGGGATATTTGCTGGAGAAGGAAGTTCGATACCTGTCCGGCCTGCTTGACCAGCCCCCGTCTCCGTTCGTAGCCGTTCTGGGCGGTGCAAAGGTCTCAGACAAAATTGGCCTGATCGAAAACCTACTGGACCGTGTAGATAACGTGCTCATTGGCGGCGCGATGAGCTATACGTTTCTCAAGGCACTCGGCCGCCCGGTCGGAGACTCCCGGGTGGAGGATGACAAGCTGGACGAAGCCAGACGCCTGTTCGACCGCGGAGACGGCAAGATTGTGCTCCCAATCGATCATATCGTAGCAAAAGAGTTCGATAATGATGCCGAAACAAAGGTGGTTGAAGGTGACATCCAGCAAGGCTGGCTTGGCCTTGACATCGGACCGAAAACGATTGCGAAGTACCGGTCGATCCTGATGCAGGCCCGCACCATCGTATGGAACGGTCCGATGGGTGTCTTTGAGATGAGCAGCTTCAATAAGGGCACATTTGCAGTGGCGGAGACCCTCGCCGAGGCCACCCGCACGAACGATGCAATGACCGTGGTAGGCGGCGGCGACTCAGTGGCGGCGATTGTGCAAGCGGGGTACGAAGACCAGGTTACGCACGTCTCGACGGGTGGAGGTGCCATGCTCGAATTCCTCGAAGGAAAGGAGCTGCCGGGCATCGCTGTGCTTTCAGATGCCTGACGAATACAATATTCCGCCGGCTGCCACCACTTCGTTCTATTCAGCCACCAGACTCATAAACGGTGCCACAAATCAACCCGAGGTTTCTACAGCGACAGCTTGCACGAGAGCCGGTTGCCGAAGACACCATGGTGGTCGCAGAGCCTGACACATCGCCGGGAATTCTGGAGGATGTGACCGAGGCCGAGTCGATCCCTGAGCTGCTACGCGCTCTTTCCGACCTGCTGCTCGATCCCGCGACATGGATGACGATTGGCGGCGTGGTGATTCGCGTAGCGGTGATCATTCTTTTTACCGTGATGCTCATCAAGCTGAGTGACAAGCTGAGCAACCGGATGACGCGCACGGTCGAGGATCTGCCTACGAATCACCCGCGGCGTCAGCGTGCCTTCACGATCGGCAACCTCATCTCCTCCACGGCGCGTTATATCCTCTGGCCGATTGCCATCATCATGGTTATGAGCGCCTTTGCGATCGATGTGGCGGCACTGATTGCAACGGCCGGTATCGCCGGACTGGCCATCGGGTTTGGCGCGCAAACCCTCGTCAAGGATGTGATCAGCGGGATATTCCTGCTCGTAGATGATACGATCCACGTGGGCGACTGGGTGAAAATTGGGGACCAGGGAGGTACGGTGGAGCATATCGGGGTTCGTCTCATCCGGGTGCGAAAGTTCGACGGGGAAATGCTGATGATCCCGGCGGGAGAACTGCGAATCTTCGGCAACCGGAGTATCGGTTACGCCCGGCTTATCGTGAACGTGCGTGTTTCGGTTCATCAAGACATCGACACTGTTCTGCCTGTAATGGAACGCGTCGCCAACGAGTGGGCGGCTGAGCATCCCGATATCATCAGAGAGGAGAAAGCCATAGTACAGGCAATCACTGATTTTACCGACTCGTCGGTGAACGCGCGTATCGTAATGATGGTGGCACCGGGCGAGCAGTTTGCCGCAGAACGCGAGATTCGCTTGCGCCTCAAACGCGAGTTTGATCGCTCGGGTGTAATTATTCCCACACAGCAACATACCATTACCGTCCACAGTCAAACCGAGATGCCTGCTCGCACGATCGTGACGGACGAGGAGCCCGACGAAGCAGCGTCGGACGATTAACCCTATTTAACAGTACAGATGAACGTTTATCGCACGCTTGACAGTATCGATTTTGATCTGGCGGATTGTCCCGCAGTGCCTCTTGCAGGACGCGTATTGATGACGACACCCGACCATTTCGAAGTTGCCTACGTCATCAACCCGCACATGGAGGGAAATATTGGGTCAGTGGATCGCAGTCAAGCGGCGATCCAGTGGCAGAGTCTCCGGCAGACCTATGAGCAGCTCGGGATCGCATCGATGGAGATTGCCGGAGTGGAGAACCAGCCGGATATGGTTTTCTGCGCGAATCAGACGCTTCCCTATTACAATCCTCGCTCAGTTGAGCGCGGCGTGGTTCTCAGCCGGATGCACGCACCCGAACGGAAGCAGGAGGTCGATCATTATCAGGCCTACTTTTCCCGGCTCGGTTATGAGACCGTTCCTCTGCCTGAAGGGACGGGTGACTTCGAGGGAATGGGCGACGCCCTCTGGCACCCGGGACGATATTTACTCTGGGGCGGATCGGGATACAGAACCGAAGAATCCGTTTACGAATTCCTGTCCGATCGTCTGAACGTGCGGGTTGTCGCCCTGCGCCTGGTGAACTCCGAGTTTTATCACCTCGACACGTGCTTGAGCTTACTTAGCTCCGACAGTGCGCTTTACTACCCGGGAGCATTCGATGAAGAGGGTCTTGCCTTGCTGCAGCATTTCTTCCCGAAGCTGATCGAAGCGCCGGAAGATGAAGCGCGGGAGCTATTTGCCTGTAATGCGCACTGTCCCGATGAGAAACACGTAATCATTCAGAAGGGATGCGAAGTGACGGTAAACAGGCTGCGGTCTGCGGGCTTCATCCCCATCGAACTCGACACCTCCGAATTCCTAAAATCGGGTGGCTCAGTTTTTTGTATGAAACAGATGCTATGGTAAATGGAGGAATTGGAGATCCAGAGATAGGCCTCGGAAGTCGAGGAAAGGCGACTCTTGATCGAGCCGCCCATCCCCCTTCCTCCCGGTTTTCAGTTGTCGGCACCCGGCGAGTCACTCCCGGGCTGCCACTTCATTCTCGCCCTTTACGTACTCTTCCATCCATCTGTCCATCTCCCATAACATGTGGAGCAGGGACTCGCGAGCCTCATAGCTGTGGCTCTCGTACGGTAACATCACGAGGCGGGCGGTTTTTCCCATCCCTTTGAGCGCCGCATAATAGCGCTCACTCTGCATCGGATACGTCCCCGAATTATTGTCCTCACTGCCGTGAATCAGAAGGATCGGCGCATCCACCTTATCGGCATGCATAAAAGGACTCATCGTATAATAGACCTCGGGAGCTTCCCAGTACGTGCGCTGCTCGGCCTGAAATCCGAAGGGAGTCAGCGTCCGGTTGAATGCGCCGCTGCGAGCTATCCCGGCCTTGAACAGGTCTGAATGCGCAAGCAGGTTGGCAGTCATGAACGCTCCGTAGGAGTGACCGGCGATCGCGACCCGGTCGGGATCCAAGACACCGCGGCGGACGCCTTCTTCGATCACGGCTTCGGCATTGAGCACGAGTTGCTCGACGAATGAATCGTTGGGTTCGGCGTCTCCTTCCCCCACGATCGGCATCGATGCGTTATCGAATACGGCATAACCGCGTGCCGCCCATGGCACCGCTCCCCAGTAGCTTACCCTTGTAAAGCGATATGGCGAGCCGGAGATCTGACCGGCGGCGTCTGCACTCTTGAACTCTCGAGGATAGGCCCAGACGAGCGTAGGTAATGGTCCATCCCGCTCGGCGTCGTAGTCGGAAGGCAAATAAAGAGTGGCGCTGAGCGTCACACCATCGGCGCGATCGTAGGTGATCGATGTTTTTTGAATGCCTGCCAGTTCCGGATACGGATGCGGAAAGTCTGTGAGCGCCCGCACCTCGTCCGTCGCCGTCGAGCGCAAGAAGTAGTTGGCGGGTTCGTGAACGGATTCTCGCG
>CBFGXY010000002.1:0-19187 GCA_965652945.1 uncultured bacterium | reverse complement strand
GGGCCGAAAATCTGAAAAAGGATTCTACGAGTACCGGAGAAAGAACGCTTCGGACCCGGAGGAGAACGTGGGCATCAACAAGGAGATATACTCGTTCTTCCGAGGCACGGACCGAATCGACATGGATCCGGATACGATTCAACAGCGACTCGTCCTCGTTATGGTCAATGAGGCCGCGCTGTGTTTGCAGGAGGGCGTTTTGAACTCAGCTGTCGACGGCGACATCGGGGCCGTTTTCGGCCTTGGCTTCCCTCCCTTTCTGGGCGGACCGTTTCGGTATATCGATCGGGTCGGAGCGTCTGAGGTCGTGAATCGCCTCAAGTCACTACGATCACGTTATGGCGAAGTATTCACTCCGGCCCCGATCATCGTCGAAAAGGCCGACTCCGACCAGAATTTTCATTCCTGACGGGTTTCCGGTGGAAATGAGCGGACGATGAGCGTCGGAATTTCAGCCATCCGAAGAACCCTCTCTGCAACACTTCCCAGCAGCACCCGCTCGATACCCGTGCGTCCGTGCGTCGACATCACGATCAGATCCGCTCCGCTGGTCTCAGCAAAATCCACGATTACCATCGGGGCGTGGCCGACTCTGATTTCGATCCTGTAATCGATCTCATCATTGAACACGGAATCCGCCATCGATTCCATCTCTTCGTAGACATACCGCTCCGACTCGGCTGTGAGCTCCGGATAGGAGGGATAATCGAGCCCGTAGGTCCCCGGCGGCACATATTCCTCTATCGCGTGAAACAGAACGATCCTTCCCCCATCACTCACGAAACGCCGGGCGGCACGCATTGCCATGAGGCCATAATCTGAAAAGTCCACGGGCACCACGACTTTCTTCGGAAGCCTGGGATCATGGTGCTCGTCTCGGTGAACGGTGTAGACCGGACAGGGCGCCGTTCGTACGACCTCTTCCGTGACACTTCCCATAAACGCCCTTCGCACACCGCGTCTGCCATGCGTACCGATAACAATCAGATCGATATTCTCATCGGCGGCGTAGTTCACGATTTCCGGTGCGGCGGCTTCCCACCCTCGGACCGCTACGGCGACTTGAACCCCGGAAGCATCGTCACTTCCGAGAACTTTGTCGGCCCGAGACTGCACTTTCCGCTGCAGATCGGAGGCTGACGTGGATGCGTCGCGCTCGTCGTATACGTGCAGGATGTGCAGCTTCGACTGATACGCCCGCGCCAGGAACGCCGCATGTCGAATGACAGAGTCTGCGTTATCCGAAAAGTCGGTGGGAAAGAGAATATGGTCGAGTCTGGGCATATCAGTCGAGACGTCTGGTTATCGATAATGTCGGCCCTGCCGTATCTCGAATACCTGTCAGATCATATCCTGCGCAGAAAGAACTTCCTCCGACGAGACGAACCGCACACCGGCATTTCGCATATTTCTCATCGCCTGATCGAGTGAGCCGTTGGTATCAATTGCCCGGGCGGCGTCCTCCACAACAAAAACCTCGAAGCCTTGCTTGCGCCCATCCACCGCAGAAAAGTGGACGCAGAAATCAAGCGCGAGCCCCACGATGTAAAGAACATCGATTCCCCGTTCGCGGCAGTAGCCCGTCAGACCCGTCGGTGTTTGATGGTCGTTCTCATAAAATGCCGAATACGAATCGACTTCGGGACGAAAGCCTTTACGAATAATGACCTGTCCGCGTTCGGCATGCAAATCGGGATGAAACTCGGCACCCTCTGTGCCTTGAACACAATGATCCGGCCAGAGCACCTGCTTGCCGTAGGGCAAATCGATCGTCTCGTATGGAGACATCCCCGGGTGTACAGATGCAAAAGACGAATGACCCGGAGGATGCCAGTCCTGGGTCATGATGATCCGATCGAAGTCTTCGGTAAGACGGTTTACAACCGGAACGATGTCGTGCCCGCCTGGAACGGCGAGTTTTCCTCCCGGACAGAAATCGTTCTGAACATCAACGATAAGGAGCGCGCGCATGAAATTAAACTGACTGTGTGATTCAACTGCGTCGAACGATATACTTGCAGCACGTTCCGCAGGTAACGATGTTTTGATAGGATTTGGAGAAGAACGAATCTTCGTGGGATCCGGCGGTCGATTATCCGGTGTGCGAGCGGATCCGCAGGCGCGTTCGGGATGAACATATAGACAGCCCGTACCGTATATTCACGCGCTCTCAAATACACTTTCGTTGCATTCCGCCACTCTATCGAAGTGGGGGTCATGCGTAACATTTGTTGCTGCAGGAGGTTTTGAATGGGTACAATGACCAAACTCCGGGAAAACACCGGAGTCGTCTTGTGGATTCTCGTCATCGCTTTTGGTGTCATCTGGGTGCTTCAAGACTCAGGCGGCCTCGACGTCGTCGGGATGGGTGGAACGGACGTCATTACTGTTAATGGCGATGCGATACCGCTCGACGTTTACAATCGCGCCGTAGATGCGCAGGTGCAGCAGTACCAGCAGCAGACCGGTGAAAGCATGCCCCCGCAAATGCTGGAACGGGAACGGCAGCGAGTGGTGGATGCGCTCGTCGAAGACCGGCTGCGTGAACAGGAAATGGATCGTCTGGGTATCACGGTTACGGATGAGGAGATCATCGACATGGTGTACGGCGAGAGTCCGCACCCCATGATCCAGGCCTATTTCGGAGACGGGCAGGGAAATGTCGATCAGGCCCTGCTTCAGAGCTTTGTCAGCAACCCCGAAGCGCGTCAGGACTGGATCCAGATCGAGGAATACCTGCGCCAGGAACGTCGCGCTCAGAAGCTGCAGCATTTGATTGTCTCGAGCGTGCGCGTAACAGACAGTGAGGTCGAGGAGGAATACAGGAATCGCAACCGATCTGCTTCAGCCCGCTGGGTCGGGCTTCGGTATGCCGATGTGCCGGATGATCAGGTCGAGGTGACCGACCGGGATCTGCGGCGCTTCTACGACAGCAATCGGGAGGACTTCCGCCGCGAGCGTACGTACACGGTCCAGTATGCTTCGATTACGAAGATGCCGACGTCGCAGGATTCGGTTCTCCTCGTCCAGGAAATGGAAAGGCTCGCCGATCAGTTTGCCCGCACGGATGATGAAGCAACGTTCCTCGACCGTCACGGCTCGCTGACTTCATACACCGACACGTGGTATCAAGCAGATGATCTCGAGCCGGAGCTCGCGTCCGCAATTTTCGACCAGCCGGTCGTAGGGGAGATCGTCGGGCCGGTGTTCTCAGGTGGAAACGTTCATCTCGTCAAGATCTTGGAGAGCCGTTCCGCGGACGAACCCGTCATCAGAGCCCGCCACATTCTCATTCGCAGCGGGGATGATCCGGCAGCCGCCCGGCAGCAGCTTGTCGAGGTTCGCGAAGAGATCGAGGACGGTGCCGACTTCGGCGCAATGGCTCAGCGTTATTCACAGGACGCTACGGCTCAAACCGGAGGCGATCTCGGATGGTTCGGACGGGGACGCATGGTGGCACCGTTCGAGAATGCGGCTTTTGGTGCCTCCGTCGGATCCGTTGTAGGACCTGTCGAAACCACCTTCGGCTACCATCTCATTGAGGTAACCGACCGGGCAGATCAGGAGCTGCGCCTTGCCGACTACTCTACGTCCGTAGCACCGGATATCGGTACGCTCAATCAAATGCAGGAGCGTCTTGATGATCTCCGATACTATGTGGAAGAAGGTGGCAGCGACTTCGCCGATGAAGCGGAGCGCCACGGTGCGGAATTCGAGACGGTACAGGTTGAGGCCGGACAAACCGTAATTCCGGGAATCGGCGAAAGCCGCTCGCTTGCCAACTTCCTCGAAGGTTCAAAACGCGGAAGCATGAGCGAGGTGATCGAACTCGACGATCGCTTCATTGTGGCCCGGGTTACGGAAATTCAGCGTGAGGGATATCGGCCGTTCGAGGAGGTGCAGAATGAAATCAGGCCGCGCGTAACGCTCGAGAAAAAACGCGAGGTTCAGGTGGCTCGGTTGCAGGAGGCGGTTGGAAATTCGGACTCACCCGATCTCGACGCCATCAGCGCCGCACTCGGAACGTCCGTTCAAACGCAATCGAACGTCATGTTCAACACGCAAGTGATTACGGGTCTTGGCCGCGAACCGAAATTCGTGGGTACGGTCGCTGCCCTGGATGAAGGCCAGACATCGGATGTGATCGAGGGGACCAACGGCACGTTCATCGTCCAGGTGACCGAGGTGCAGGAGCCGGCCCCGATCACCGACGCTCAGCGCCGCACGATCAAACAACAGCTGGAGAACCAGCGCCAATATGAGGTCATGACACAGTGGTTGACCTCACTAAGAGAGGCAGCAGATGTGCGAGACAATCGCGCTCGCTTGCTGATAGAATAACAGCGATTATCACGGTTTCGATTCAGAGTACAAAGGTGGACGGCATGTATCATGTCGTCCACCTTTGCGTTTGTACCGGATCGTAAAAACTGGTGGCCCCGGACTCAGCACCACACGACTGATCCGGGGCCGATGGCCGCAGCGCATCCTCCGGTGGCCCGATCCGGAGAACGTTGCAGCCGGGGGAGACTGATTCCTACAGGTATTTGTTGGAAGTCAGGACCTCCGATATTGAACGTCTGGGCGTTGGTTGCATCGGCCCTCCGCGCCCGATCCGAAGCATCGTTTGTGGAGCCATCGTGCCGGCACCACTTACCTCCGCCACCTCGGGACGCAGTTTTTCAATCTGAATTGCGTGGTTCAGAAACGAGGCTGCGAGGCCGGCATCCGTGCAGGACAAGAGTACCGATTGCAAGGCCTGTCCGGCTTTCATCCAGTCGTGACTCGAGTCCGACTCCGTTGCCAGAACAACGATTTCGGGTGCCTCGATAACGGCATTTCTGAGCTGGGCACCACGCTCAGGCCCCCAGTCGGACGCACGGAGGATCAGTGGCTCGGCAATCGATCGTAGATCGCCCAGCCCTTGCGCATGTCCCGGCACTCCGTCCCGACTGCTGGATCGGTTCGGGTGAATCCACGCTGCGAGCTCGCGTCGGTAGTGCTTGTCGGATCCCTGTTCAAGTACACCTCGCTCGACCAGTGCCGCCATCTGTGCCCTGTCATTCTGATCCGCAACACGGTACAAGTACACCCCTTCCGATTCTGCAGCCTGCTTCAAACGGTCGAAAACGGCGTCGTCCAGCGGACCACCTTCTAACTCGAGTCTGTTCGTCCGTCTACTCTGGATCACCGCGAACAGTCGATCCACGTGGTCATCTTTTTCGACTGGGCGGCCGAAGCGGATGAATGCCAGGAGGTCGGGATCGTCAAGGTCCGGAAACAAGCGAACCACCGGCGACGAGCCGAAGTACCGCATCGCCAACCTCAGATTGAAGAGCGCAGCACCACAACTCATCGTCAACTCTCTGTCGTCAGGATCGATCACTGCAAGGCCGCGTCTGCGATCGGCATACATCTCGATATCATCTCCCACGATTCGGAAAAGCCAGGGCTGCGAATTATAGTTTGATGGCGCCAGGATGGCATATCTAAGCAGGAACCGAAGGCGTTGAGCCTGGCTGCCGGTAGCGGGATAATCCTCGGCTGCGATCGACCAGGGGTTCTCGGGCTCCATCGTTTTCCTCTCTACCATTATCATTGCTGATCCGCCGGATGCGTCGCCGGAGCGACTTTGATAAAACCGGATAACCTGCTCAGGAATAGGATTTCATCGACCCCGTGCCGACCCACCTTTTTTTAGAAACCAGACTCCGACTGGCAACAACGCGGGGATACTTCCAATTCCTGACAAAAGATAAGCTTGCAGTGTCCACCCCGATGCACGGGACTCCGGGTCATCCGTGTCGGGCTTCCACAGACTGACGGCGTGGGGAAAGTCCCTACGCGCGCGAGCCCATCATAAGTGAAGCAGGTACGCATCCGTCGATGCGGTCGAGGACCAGCGATGTCCCAGGAGGCTTAGCCGTGTATTGGCTATGTCATCTCTCGCCGTTCAAGCGTCGCGTTATCGGCGACCGAGTGCTCCGGAATTACTCGGAAACCTCTGCATCGTCCTCGGTACCCAGTGCATCTGCAAGCGTCTGGATTGTTCGCAGACGCAGTACCGGCACATCGGCCCCTCGAATGATGCGCTCGCTGACGCTTCCCAGGAAGAACCGAGGCATCCCTGTCATGCCGTGCGTGGAGAGCACGATTAGATCGGCTCCAATTTCCCGAGACACAGTTTCGATTTCATTTGCGACATGGCCAATCCGAACTTCATAGGACATCGGGGGTGGATCGTCACATGTTTCCCGACTAAGCGCTTCGAGCTCCACCCTGGCCTGCTGCGTGATGTTCTCCATGCTGCCGTAAAACATCGACAGAGAGGTCTCATAAAATGCCGGTACGTTCGGCTGTTCTATCACGTGCAGCACGGTCAGCTCGCTATGAAATGCCCGGCCAAACTTTTGGGCAAGAGTCAGCGCCGTGCGTGCATGCTCGGAGAAATCGACGGGTACGAGGATCTTGCCGAAGAGGTGATCGGCATCTCGGGTCACGTTCGTACCTACGGTCATCACCGGGACCTCCGCCTTTCGAACGACCTCCATTGCTACGCTTCCGGCCACGAGTCGCCGAAAACCACGGCGTCCGTGCGTTCCCATCACAATCATATCGATATGCTGATCGGCGGCGTAGTTTAGTATCACCGACGCGGGACGTCTGCCGCGAGAGAGCACGCGTTTCGTCTTCACGCCCCTTGACACGGCTCGCTCCACCAGGCCGTCCATCCGCTGATCGGCCCCCTCCCATTGGTCACGGACGAAGGAGTGCTCGTCGGTCCGGGATTCAAATGCACCGCGGATCGGGTCCTCTCCAAGCATTTCACTTACATGAAACAGATGGAGCTCCGCCTTAAGCCGATCAGCGATCACGAGCGCACGCTCAAAGGCCGGCATTGCGCTCTCTGAGAAATCAGTCGGATGAAGTACTCTGTGGATATGCATTGCAGATCTAATACTATCGAGGTTTCTCAAAGGTACGCGCCGCAGGCCGTGGGTACCAACTGACTGACTAAGTCCGCAGCCGCGCTCGGAGTACTTATGCAGGGGGATATAGAGTGCGCAAAGGCCGAAACGATCCGATTGAAGTCGGATCGATCCGGCCCGCCACCTTACCTGGTTCGAGAGGCCCCTTTAGCCCGCGTCCCGCAACCTAAACCGGACGGGTACTGCAAACGAGACTCGAACCGGTACCCCGCGCTGCATTCCCGGTTTGAACTTCAACTGCCTGACGGCATCGATCGCAGCAGCATCAAGCAGTTCTCCCCCCGTCCGAAGGATCTCAGGATTGGAAACGGATCCATCCGGTTCCACCACCACTTTGACGACGACCAGGCCTTCCATTCCCGCTTTTCGCGCAAGTTCAGGGTACTGCACCAACTCGTGGAGGGGGGTTCCGATTATCTCGGGCATCTCCTCGACCACGACGAAGATCTCGGCTTCAGCTTCAACCGGTGCTTCTTCTTTCTCTGCCGGCGGTGGCGGAGGAGGAGCTGGGATATACGCCGCCGGCTCATCGATGTCCAGGAAGGCATCTAATACAAGGAAGTCCTCCTCCAGAATGGCTTCGTTAGGTACCTCGATCGGAATCGGCGGACGAGGCGGCGGAGGCGGCTGCTCAATCTGCGTCGTCTGGCGGATCTCCTCTATCTCGACAATCTCCTGCTCAACAACGACGAAATCCAACTCGCCGCTCGTCTGGAACGACATGTGGAAAAGTCCGATCACCATCAGCAGTGACACGATGAGTCCTGACTGAAGCGTCAGTCTATAATCCTTTTTTATATCGGCTTTCCTCGCTTTTCTCGGCAAGCCGGAACTATCTGAAATCCGTGTGCCGGGAACGGGCTTATTCATCTGTTTTTTCATGACCTCTCCCCGTTTTAGATCATCTATCGCGAATGTCACCTGCCGCTACTTCCTCATCGACAACCCCGGTGACATAGTTGTTTTTTAAAGTCAATACTGGGCACGTTGCCTTTCCAATAATTGCCGCGGCGACGCTACCCTGTAGTGCGTAACGGATTCCCGTGGCTCCACGGGAGGTCAGCACAATGAGGCTGCTGCGCCTGGAGCGTACGAATTGCACGACCGCACTGACCGGCTCGCCATAGCGGATATGGACGCGATGGGAAACTTCCGGTCCGCCTGATTCTCGGTAGGCCTCCTCGATCTTCTGCATAACCTCGTGCTCGACCCTGCGGCGGCCGTCATCTCCGTTCGATCGATGTCTGCTACCCAGAGTAGCAGGTTTCACGACGTGCAGGAGATCAATTTCTGCTCCGTTGAAATGCGCCAGTCGGCGCGCGGTGTAAATTGCCTGGCTGCTGTTGCCGGTAAGGGAAAGCGGAACCAGCACGCGACGAATCATTCCGGGCATCGACCACGCATGACGGCCAACCGTGAGCACAGCGCACGAGGCCGAACGGGCGATCTCCTCGGCATGACTCTGCCAGGGCTGGCGCTCTTTCGAGCTGCGCCCTCTCGTTCCCATCACGATCAAATCCGCATCCACCTGTTCGGCATGCGTCAATACGGCGGGGACGACGCCCATCCCCCTAATCACGCGCGTGTGCACCATCAGATCACGCTTCAAATCCGACGGCAGCCTCGCATCGAGATGGCGAGCGGCCGCAGACTCCATACGCTCGTGTACGCGCTGCACAACCTGAGCACGACCTTCTGATTCATCCCCGGGCATCACATGAAGCAGGTGCACATCGGCCTTGACCGTCTGAGCAAGGAACATCGCCTGGCCCAGTGCCTGATCCGCTTCCGGAGACAGATCCGTAGCTATCAATATGTTACTAATGCCATTCATCGATCAGAATCATGCTCAATGTTTGCTATGGAGAACTTTGCAATTCTCCGGTCACTCTGCAATCAGTTGTTTCCCGAAACTCTTGACGGTGAAAACCGGACACGAAGCCGTCCGCACGACACGTTCGGTGACACTTCCGAGCAAGAAGCGCTTGATCCCGGAGTGACCATGGGTGGCCGTTACGATCATACCGGCGCCCTTCTCTTCTGCGAAGCGAATGATTGCTTCTACGGGATTGCCTGAGATCGCGTGGCATTTCACCGGTACGTCTGCTCCGGGAGCGTCTGCAACGAGCTTCTCGAGGCTCTTCAGTACTCGTTCGAACACATCAGGTGTGTTCACGGCAAGCGTCTCAAAGCCGTAGACCTGGGCCAGCGAGTATTCCTCTACTACATGAAGCACATCCAGGCTGGCACCCAGATTCGAAGCGAGCTCCCGGCCATACGTGATGATCAGTCCGGAGTGGTCCGAAAAATCAACGGGAACCACGATCCGATCCATCACTGCCGATGCCGGTTGCTGCATCGTGACGACCGGACACGCCGAATGCCGCACGAGGTCCTCGGCGACACTGCCGCCAACGAGGCGGTCGAGGCCGCCTCTCCTCCTCGTTCCCATGACGTTCAGGTCGATGTCATGCTTCTTCACGTACTGCAGAACAGCCGTTACGGGCGAGATGTCTTCGACTTCAGCATGTACGAGTGGAATGGCCGTCGCTGCGTTCCTGGGTTCGGTGGGCACTTCGGGATCGGCCTTCAAATACTCCATCGGGGTTGCCGCGGCTCCTTTCCCCGGTGCCACTACATTCAACACGTGGAGCTCGGCGTCAAACCGGTCCGCTATCGTCGAGGCAAAAACAAAAGCGCGCTCAGCTACCTCGGTGAAGTCGGTTGGGAACAGTATCCTCTTGATCGTCAGCATTGATGGGTCCTCGGCAAAACATGTGATTTACGATTCGGGGGTCGGGACGGCCTCCGATGGAAGCTCTACGAGCCGTTTTCCGTATGACTTAATCGTCAGCACGGGCCCTTCACTTTGCCGGACCACCTTCTCGGTCACGCTGCCCATGAGGAAATGGTCGAGTCCCGTAAGACCGTGAGTCGCCATCACAATGATCGATGGAGCCTGCTCACGGGCGGTCTTCGTGATCTCGCGGACCGCGTGCCCTCTCCGAACGAGAAAGTCTACCTCGCTCTCTGGCCCTCCGGCACGCTGATAAAAGTCTTTCAACTCCTTGATTGTACGCTCCTCTATATCCGGCATCGAGGCGTACTGAGAGAACATCCCCATGTTGTAGAATGCCGGGTGGAGGTTTTCTTCGAGTACGTGCATCAAAAGAACGCTCGCACCGGTAGCGGCCGCCAGTTCTTTGGCATTCCGGACAGCAAGCAGGGAGTGCTCCGAAAAGTCGACCGGAGCGACGATGCGACGCGTCGGTAACTCGATCACGTCTTTCAGCTCATCACGGACCGTTAGCACCGGGCACCTCGCACGGCGCACGACCTCTTCTGCCACACTGCCCATCAACATCCTCTGGAATCCTCGACGTCC
Organism: uncultured bacterium; assembly: GCA_965652945.1. Taxonomy (GTDB): domain Bacteria; phylum Bacteroidota; class Rhodothermia; order Rhodothermales; family CAZKDQ01; genus CAZKDQ01. Next base: position 8,813 of record CBFGXY010000002.1, on the reverse strand, counting down.
GTGTGTTCCTACGACGATCAAGTCGATGTCATTCTCGTCGGCGTACGCAAGCAAGCCAGGTCCTGCAGCTATATCACGCAAAACCTCGAAGCGAACATTCAGATCACTAAAGACCTCCGGCGTTTCTCCATCCACCTGCGCGAAGCGCTTCTCTAACTCACCGCGAAAATGCTCGACCCTATCAGACTCCTCTGTCTGGGGAATAGTGATGTCCCCATGCAGCACTTCCACGAACGCAACATGGATTTCTGCATCGAGCCAGCGGCCAAGACGTACTCCTTCAAGAAGGGCGGCGTCCGAGTACGAGGTAAAGTCGTGTCCAATTAGGATTTTTTTCGTGCGAAGCATGGGCTTTGTGGGTGTGGTGTGTGATGTCTCGGAGAACGTAGTAGTTACGGGTTAGAAGTACGATTAATGTCGAGCCTCGTGCACCGTGTTGTTACGTTGTCTTCTATGCTGCCATCCTCTCTCTCACATCGGATCCGATACATGGGCTCTGTAACGGAATTCCAGCCAACAACCTCATACTAAGCGCGCAGCATGAGAGGCGCTGCGGGAGGCTTCCCGATGCTATCGTGGGTCGATAGCGGGCGCTCATGTAGGGCAAAACCTTACACTGTCAGGCCGCGGCGGACAACGAAGCAGACGGCGCGGCTACTTGTCGATGATGGCGACTGTGAGCCGTGAGATGCAGACGAGTCGATCCTGATCGTCATAGATTTGCGTCTGCCATACGTGCGTGCTACGACCGATATGGACCGGTTCAACGCGGCCGCGAACGCTTCCAGATGATACCGCTCGGATGTGATTCGCGTTTATCTCCAATCCAACGGCGGCTTTCGCATCGGAATCGACCACCAGATGCGCGGCGATACTCCCCAGTGTTTCGGAAAGTGCAACCGAGGCACCGCCATGCAGAATCCCAAAAGGTTGCACCGTGCGCCGGTCGACGGGCATTGTTGCCTCGAGATACGTCGCTCCCACCTTCGTTATCTGGATGCCGATCGCGGAAGCATGCGTTTCATCGAGCATCTCATTTAGAGCCTCGGGTCTGGCGTCCCGGGCCCAGATTCTTTTTCCTTCACCCATTCCGGCCTCGCCGTCTTTCCCAGTAACGCGCCAGGCCCAAGAAGCTGCCTGCTGGATCAGCGAAATCCCGGTAACGAACGAAATCATCAGGAGTAAGCTTCTGCTGCCAATCCTCAAGGACCTCCCTACCGAATTCTTTTGCCGCCGAATAGGGGTCCGTTACATGCGCAAGACGACCACGGACGACATCGGACCATTCTTTCAGCTCGCGCCGGTAATCCTCGAGATGGGTCGCAACATCATCTGAAACGCCGAAATGGGTAAGGAACAACCGCTCGGGGTCAAGATCCTCGATCTTCTCGAGGCTCGTCAACCACGACTCGACATCGATATCCGGTGGAGGAGTCAGTGGAACAATGTGGTTCACATTCTGCAAACGCATGCCCCCCGTGTCGCCTACGAATGCGGTTCGGGTCGATCTGTCGAAATACGTGACGTGGTGAATGGCATGGCCGGGGGTATATCGCACGTCCAGATCGCGACCTCCTGGGGCGATTAATTCCCCACCGGAAAGTGCCTCGATCTGATCTTCGGGGACGGACTCGAATGCGCCCCACAATTCTTCCATCCGGTCTCCATAGATTCGACGGGCACTGCCCAGCAAGCGCGACGGATTCACCATGTGCCGAGCGCCTCGTGTATGCACAAATACACGGATCCGACGATTCCGCTGAGCCAGAGTGCCCGTGGCACCTGCATGATCGAGATGGATATGTGTAAGCAGGATGGCGGCTACGTCTGAAAGCGTGAATCCGCGTTCGTTGATCGCCGCGAGAAGGTTGTCTACCGACCGGGATGGTCCGGGATCGACCAGCAACAGTCCGGCAGGCGTCTCCATCACTCCGGTCGCGATGAGCCTGGACCTGCCCAAATAATTGACATCGACATACCAGATCCCGCCCGCAACATCTACGGTACTGATGGGCGCCTCATTGCTCATACCCGGTCCAGTAACATCGAGCGGAATCTGTTGGCAAGCTGAAGCGATCCGGTCACGCGCAGCTTTCCTCTCATCGCCAGCTCGAATACAGTGGATGTGCCCCTCACCATGCTCAGAAAATCATCTACCTCCACAGAAACCGTAGCAGCAGGTGCTTCATGCCGTCCTTTCTGGACGAACACCTTCCCATCGTTCACGTGCAAATAAAACGTGCCGCCTCCATCGCCGATGATATCGAGCTGCATCACTCCGTTCATGCGTCGTTCGATATCGAAATCGACGGGTCGTTGGTACGAAGCCAGAATTTCCTCAACGGTTCGGGGCATGGTTGACCTTATTTATATATCACTATTAAACGTTTTCCCCAACATCGTATCCCCTACTTAACGTTGCAACTGTCGCAAAGAGTTCAGTGGTCGGTTCGAGGTGGTGCGTCTGATCGTGCCAGATTCTGGTTCAGATATCGGGCATCATGAGTTACCTCGGGGCCCAACCATTCCGGAGGCCGGAAGGCCTGACTTTCGGCTTCCGTCCTAAATTCAATCTCGACCATCACCAGTGGTGCGAGGCGACCCTTGTACACGTCGATCTCGTACAGACGGTCATCAACCGCGTTCAGGTAGCGCGTCTTTTCAAGACTTTGAGCCCGGGCCTCCGGCCAGAGAGCCTCGAAATCCGCCACATCGATAGGTACATCGACTTCGGTGCGAACGACGCCTTTTCCCGTTTTGATCGTCAAACGATAGTCCCGATTCTGCCGTCTGATACGAACGGATAGGTTGCGTGAATGGTCAACAACCAGGTAGCCCTGCTGCATTTCGATCCTCTCGCACGATCCCAGATCAAAAGGAATCTCCTCTACAAGAAACTTCCGTTCGATTTCGAGCCTGCGGTGGTCGGAAACAGATGTCATTCAGGCGCCTCCGCTGTTACACTTCAATGCTGTATTTCTCACGCAGGATTTCCAGATGGTGTCGGAAGTGGCCTGCAACCATGAACGCCAGTCCGAGAATGCTGCAAGGATGTCCGCTCACAACTCCGGTGCGCCGAAAATCGGATTCATCAAACTGGTTGACCAGAGAAACCGTTGCAGCACGCACGGCCAGCAAATCTTCCGACAACGCGGCGATCGACATCTGGTCGAATCGGGCATTTCGGGCGAAAAGGTTTTCGTCAAATCCCGACAACGGAGCTGGGTCGCCTCGTCCAATGTGCAACATCCGATAGGTCATGATGCGCTCGGTATCCGAAATGTGGCCTATCACCTGGCGCACACTCCATTTACCGGGTGCATACCGGTGGGCACCACGCACTTCAGGAATGTGCGAAAGGGAGACTTTAATTTGGTCGCCCTGCCTGGTTAGGATCTCTGAAATATCCCCGTCGGGCACCTTGCTGATATAAAGCTCATACGACGGTGGATAGACTTCGGGCCTCATCGCACATACCTCTCGGGTTAATCGTGAAAACTTTTGGTCAGCGCTCGAAGACGATGACACCCTCCACTACGGTAATCTCGACGTCCACCTCTGGAATCCGGTTCGGATCGATCGTCAGAAGATTTTCGGATAGAACGACGAAATCCGCAAGGTTTCCTTCCTTGAGTGTTCCCAGATCCGACTCACGGTACGACGCATAGGCATTGCTCGATGTGTAAGCTCGCAGCGCCTCCTCGACGGTAATTTTTTGATGCGGAACCCATCCATCAGGATTCGCTCCGTCGATGGTTCTGCGCGTTGCGGCAGCGTAAATCCCGAGTAGCGGATCCAGAGGCGCCACGGTCCAGTCGCTTCCGAAGGTCAGCCGCGCGCTGTTATCGAGAAGGCTTCGGAACGCATACGTTGTCTCGAGCCGATCAGGCCCGATTCGCTTCTCTGCCCACCTGCCGTCATCGATCGCATGATAGGGCTGCATCGATGGGATAACTTCCTGTTCTCGCATTCGTGAGATGGCCTCGGACGAGAGGTGCTGCGCGTGTTCGATACGAAAGCGCCGATCCCGCTCCCCGTTTAGTTCTGCCGCCTCCTGAAAGGTATTCATCAACCAGTCGTTGGCACGGTCGCCGATGGCATGAACCGTGACATGGAGACCCGCCGCATCGGCATCGAGCACCCAGTCGCGCAATGCCGTGGTATCCGTCGTCAGAAGCCCCGACGTTTCGGGCGCATCCGTGTACGGATCGTAGAACCATGCCGTGGTAGATCCAAGTGATCCATCCACAAATCCCTTGAGTGCGCCCCATGCCAGGCGGCCGTCGCCGCGTCCTTCTGATTCTACATAGTCCCTCAACCGCTCCCATGTACCCAGCGGCACGAAGGAGTAAATACGCATGTCGAGGTCTCCCCTGTCGTGCACCCGTCGATACGTCTCGAGATGTGGCCATGCCCCCATATCATTGACCATCGTCACACCGAGCGAAAGCGCATGTTGCTGGGCGCGGTCAAAGGCCTCGTCAAGTTCGGCCTCGGTTCGTTCAGGAATATGACGCGAAACAAGTGACATGGCGTTGTCCCGGAGTACGCCTGCTGCCTCGCCCGTCACGGAATCGCGCACGATCGTGCCTCCATCCGGATCGGGTGTATCGCTCGTAACGCCACCGATCTCCAGGGCAATGCTGTTGGCCAGGGCCATGTGCCCGTCGAGACGCTTGACGAACACTGGATGATCGGGCGTCACCGCATCGATCCATTCACGCCGGGGCAGTTCTCCGCCCCAGAGTTCATGGTCCCAGTCACCGCCGGTGATCCACCGACCTGGCGGCAGGTTCTGCGCAAACTCCTCGATACGGCGGGCAAATTCCTCTGGTGTATCAGCCTCTCGCAGGTCGACGCTCGCCAGCTGAAATCCCCCATTCATGAAATGGGTGTGATTGTCAATGAAGCCCGGGACGACGAACCGTCCCGCGAGATCGATCACCTCCGTTCCGGGGCCAATCAGCGAAGACAAGTCCTGATCGGACCCGACCCGCATGATCTTATTTCCGGAGACAGCAATTGCAGATGCCGGCTCAGCATCTGCCTGACCGGTCCAGACAGAGCCGTTGTGGAGGAGCAGATCCGCCGACTGAGGCTGAGCGGCACATCCCGCAAACACCACGGCGATCAGCACGCAGGCAACAGGATTGAGATGGTGAAACTTTGAGCGGAGACGAAGACGGGAGTTATAGAGCACGGTGCAGAAATTTTTTGAAGAGGTCATCAAACTTATAAATGCTTGCGGCTCCCTCCAAACCAATATTGCCCTTCTCAACCGGACCGTCCGCTCCGGCTGAGAGATTCTCCCATCGACACCTGAGACCGAGCCCGCCGGACGGTATTAGCTGCCGGCGGGCTACGGAATCATCCATCACACAATTTCTGTGGACGTCGAGACCTGCGTATCGGATTCGGATTTTGCCTCATCACGCTTCCGTCCGACACCAAATATCCTCCGGAAAAAGGCCCCGAGATCATCGAAATAGGTGTAGGCTACCGGCACCACGATGAGCGTCAGAAGGGTCGACGTGATGAGACCCCCGATCACTGCACGCGACATAGGAGCACGGAATCCGCCACCTTCACCGATGGCAAGGGCGCTCGGCAACATTCCAGCGATCATCGCGAGAGTCGTCATCATGATCGGACGCAGACGAACCTGTCCCGCCTCTACCAGTGCCTGGAACCGCTCGGTGCCGGCACGCCTTCGCTCGTTCGCATTATCCACAAGCAGGATCGCGTTCTTCACCACCAGACCAAACAACAGAATGACCCCGATCATCGACATCATGTTGAGCGTGTCGTCGGTGATCAACAGTGCCAGCAGGACACCAATCAGAGACAGCGGCAGCGACAGCATGATCGCGAACGGCTGAGTCACCGATTCGAACTGCGAGGCCAGGATCAAAAAGATGAGGATGATGGCCAGGAGTATGGCCTGCAGGACGTATCCGGCGGTTTCCTCCAGCGCCTCGGTTTCCCCTCCGAACGTGACGGAGTATCCTGTCGGGATGTCCATCTGATCGATCCGCTCCTGGATGGCGGCGGTGGCTTCCGATATCGAGAGGCCGGGTGCAGGGCTTCCCGAGATCGTTGCCGTGCGCTGAAGGTCACTCCGGTCGATTTGTGATGGTGCGAAGCCTTCCTGGATCTGCGCGATCTGGGAGAGCGGAACGGATCCGCCAAGGGGTGTAGCGATTGGAATGCTGGCGATGTCCTGAACGGACCGCCGCAGCTCAGGCGACATCTGAACGACAACGTCGCGCTCCTCACCCGTCGGATCCTGCCACGTGGTCACATCCTGCCCGGCAAGCACCGGCCGAACCGTTCCTGCAACCTGCCCGACCGTCAGACCCAGCCTATTGGCAACGTCCCGATTCACATCGATCCTGAACTCGGGCCGAGGCTGGCCGAGGGAGTTCTGCACATCGACGACGGACGGCAATTCCCGCACCGCGTCCTCTACTTGCATGGCAAGCTCCTGCAGCCCTTCAACCTGTGGGCCCCGGACCTGTAGGGCAAGCGGAGCCTGAGCCGGACCAAAGCCACCGGCCTGAAGAACGGCAGCCTGGACTCCGAATACCGAGCTGACACGCTCACGAGCTTCGACCATGAGCTGGTCCTGCGTCATCGACCGCTCACGCGGCCCAACCAGCGAGACATAGATGTTTCCGGAGGTCACCGTTCCCGTTTGACCCGCACCAACCGTCGTGTAGATATACTCTACACCAGGCAGATCGGATAGCAGTTCACCGATCTGATCAGCCTTGTCACGGGTGTAGGCCAGACTCGATCCGTCGGGCGTGCGAATGGTGACGGCGAACTCAGAAGAATCCTGCGGTGGCATGAAACTTCCCCCGATGTAGGGGAAAAGCATCAAGGTACCGATAAAGATGGCCACCGCCCCTCCGATCGTGGTTTTACGGTGCCGCAGCGCCCATTCGATGACCCCTCTATATTTCAAGGATAGACGGTCGAACTGTCGGTTGAATGCTGACACGAACCGCTTCAACGGATTTCGCGACTTGCCGTGTCGATCCTCCACGTGCGGATCCACGCCCCAGTGCGCAGCCAGCATCGGAGTGAGCGTAAAAGCTACGAGAAGCGAGATCATCACGGCGAAGGCCACCGTCATCCCGAACTGGTAGAAAAAGCGGCCAATGATGCCGCCCATGAACGCAACCGGCACGAACACCGCCACAATCGACAACGTGGTCGCCATAACGGCCAGGAAGATCTCCCGTGTACCATCGCCGGCAGCCGCGAAGTAGCCGCGGCCCATCTCCCGATGTCGAACGATATTCTCGATGACAATGATGGCGTCGTCGATCAAAATCCCGATCGATAGCGACAGCGCCAGCAAGGAAATCACGTTCAGCGTAAAGCCGAGCGCCATCATCAATATGAACGCCGAGATCACTGAGATCGGGAGCACCAGTGATGTGATCACGGTCGACTTCGGGTCGTTCAGGAAGAGCATCACGATCACGACTGTGAGGATGGCCCCCAGCAGCAGCTCGATGAGTGTGTCCTGAACCGAGTGCCGAATCGTCACGGAGTTATCCCGGATCACCTGCAGTTCCGTTCCTTCCGGAAGTGCGGATCGCAGCTCGTCGAGGGTTTCGATCACTCCCTCGGCCACCGCCACAGTATTGGCACCGCTGACTTTCAGTATGTCAAGCGCAACCGCCCGTCGCCCGTTAACAAGAGCGACCGAACGCTCTTCTTCAGTACCATCCTCGACGACGGCTACGTCTCCCAGTCGGATCGGCGTGCCGCCACGATTGGCGACGACGATGTCGTTGAACTGCTCCGGTTCGGTGATTCGGCCCACCACCCGGACGAGCTGTTCGCCCGTGCCTCGTTCGACTCTACCGGCAGGCACCTCCAGGTTCTGTGCCTGGAGTGCACCCATCACCTCGTTGACACTTACGCCCCTGGCCTGTAGCTGAGCCGGATCGATATTGACCCGAATCTCGCGAGACAGTCCACCGGCGAGCTGCACTTCTCCGACGCCCGGCACCGACTCGAGTCTCCTGCGAATATCCTCATCCGCCAGCGACGTCAGTTCCTGGATGGAGAGCGTCTCAGAGGCCACAGCCAGTGACACGATCGGCTGGGATGCCGGGTCGAACGTCTGCACGAGGGGCTGCTCGATATCCGACGGAAGCTCCATGCGCACCGTCTCGATCTTCGACCGGATGTCGTTAGCGGCATCATCAACGTCCCGATCGAGATCGAACTCAATAATGATCTGAGAAACACCTTCCAGAGAGATCGAGGAGATGCGATCAACACCGCGCACCGGGTTGAAGGCCTGTTCCAGACGTTCGGTCACCTCCCGTTCGATAGTCTCCGGGCTGCCACCCGGGTAGATCGTAGTGATCGCCACGATGGGAATCTCAACGTCGGGGAACTGGTCGATGGGAAGATTTCTCAACGAGAACAAACCCAGAACAACCAGCCCGATCATCACCATCCAGGTGAAAACCGGCCTGCGAATCGCTATCCCGCTGATTCCTGTAAACCGGGACGGATCCTCAAGTGCCGGATCGCTCAGGTCCACGTCGTGGAAGTCGGGCTTGTCCGAAGGAATTCGTCCGTCGGTCGAGTCAAAATTCTGATCCTTCATGAGTTGGGACGTGCTCGGTTATTCAGTTATGACAGCCGGACCAGACACGCCGGTGGTTCGTACGCGAACACCCTCCACCGCAGCTGCTGTCGGAGCTACGATTACGGTGTCACCTTCTTCTACATTTCCACTGATGGCCACTACTCCCCGCGCTGGATCCCTCGTGACGACTTGTACC
>CBFGXY010000001.1:0-25546 GCA_965652945.1 uncultured bacterium | reverse complement strand
GATCGGAATCACTCCCACACATCCCGAGACGGGCTACGGGTACGTGCAGTTTGAAGGCTCTCTCGACGATGACCACGATGCCCCACAGGCCCATCGCGTCAAGACGTTCGCGGAAAAGCCCGATATCGCCACGGCCGAACGTTTTCTGGATTCAGGAGATTTTCTTTGGAATAGCGGCATGTTCATCTGGCGCGCCGACTCGATCCTGAACGAGATCGAACGCCATCTGCCAGAGGTGCACGAAGCGTTTGAACCGCTGCGCGAAGCAATAGGAACCGAAAAGGAGGCCGTTGAAGTCGAACGTGCATATCAGAAAAGTCCTCACATCTCCATCGATTATGGTGTGATGGAGCGGTCGGCCCATGTGTTTGTGGTGCCGGCATCATTTGGCTGGAGCGATGTAGGCGACTGGAGAGCAGTGTATGACAACGCTCCGAAGGATGATCATGGCAATGCAGTTCAGGGGAATGTCATTCTGCATGATGCCAGCCGAAGCCTCGTCCATGGAGACGGTCGCCTGATTGTTCTCGTCGGCATCCATGATGCCGTAGTCGTGGATACCCCCGATGCGTTGCTGGTAGGTCATCGAGAGAGCATGCAGCAAGTGAAGAACGTTGTTGAATACTTGCATGCGCATCAGCTCGAAGAGTATGTGTGAACCGCATTCTGCGGTCATTCTACCACAGGCCTGAAATGTGCGCAGGTGGTGATTCCCACATTCCGAAGGGAGATGCCGTCGCGTGTGACGCGGAAGCTTTCATCCTCGTCACGATACACAGGGCGGTAATGCCTGCAATCGCCTCGCAGTGTTATTATTCTGGAGTCGGCCTCGGAGCCGATCTTCGTCCTGCATCAAATCTATTTTTTGATACGGCGTGAGCCAGCCGAACCTTATGTTGCCCGGGCTACCAGTTATCCACCCATCCGATCGCCGATGGCGTTATTAATCACCTATGTAGCTTTTGCGCTCTTTTTCTCCTTTATGTGCTCGATAATGGAGGCGGTTTTGTTGAGCGTAACCCCATCCTACATCGAGGTGAAGGAGCAGCAGGGCCACAGTTCCGCGCGGCTGCTTAAGGAGCTCAAGATGGACATTGATCGGCCGCTTGCGGCGATTCTGAGCCTCAATACGGTGGCACACACGGTTGGTGCAGCGCTGGCCGGCGCGCAGGCTGCCGCGATATTCGGAGAAGCGTATATCGCGGTGATCTCGATCATCCTGACCCTTCTGATTCTCATAATATCGGAGATCCTGCCCAAGACACTTGGCGCACTCTACTGGCGCTCGCTTGCGCCGGTGGTCGCTCGGGTCCTCGTACCTCTAATCTGGACGATGTGGCCGCTCGTCAAGCTCTCCCAGGGGATGACGCGACTGCTTTCCCGGGGCAAATCCGAAGCCTCGGTTAGTCGTGAGGAGATTACGGCTCTTGCCGATCTGGGCCATCGCGAAGGAACGTTGGAGGCCGATGAGTCGCGCATCCTCAAGAATCTCTTCCGTTTCGGGCAGCTGTGCGTGCGGGATGTCATGACGCCGCGTATCGTTGTTTTTGCCCTGCCTGAATCCCATACCATCCGCCAGGTGATGGAAGAGCATCAACAGTTTCAATTCTCTCGCATACCCATTTACCGTGACTCGCGCGACGACGTGTCGGGGTACGTACTGAAGGACGAGATTCTGCTTCGCGCCGCGCAGGAGGACCTGGACACCACTTTGCTAGACATGCGCCGGGATATGACGGTCGTTCCGGATGTCATGAAACTGTCCGATCTGTTTGAACAGATGCTGGACAGCGGAGAACACATTGCCCTGGTCGTAGATGAGTATGGAGGAGTGGAAGGAATTGCGACAATGGAAGACGTCGTCGAAACTCTGCTGGGACTGGAGATTGTAGACGAGGTCGACTCTGTCGAGGATATGCAGGCTCTTGCGCGTCAGCAGTGGGTCCGACGGGCTCGCCGGCTTGGGCTGATTACTGACGATGCGGAAAATGATACGCCGCCATCCCGTCCGCACAATGAGGAAGGATGGTCGAAACCTGATGTTAATTGAATGAAAGATATATCGACACTTTCTGATGCCCATCTGAGAATCTTTGAGCGACCGCCACTTCCGGAACCGGAGGAGATCGAGGATATCTACCTGATCGGGATATGTGGAACCGGGATGGGTTCGCTTGCGGGACTGCTTCAGCAGCGAGGACACAACGTGCGTGGATCCGACGAAGCGGCTTACCCGCCGATGAGCGTCCGACTCGCAGAGATGGGAATTCATGTCTACGAGGGATACGACGCGGAGAGGCTTCAAGAGACGCCACCGGATCTGGTCATAGTCGGAAATGCGTGTACTCCGAGACACGTTGAGGCCGCGTACGCGCGCGACAACCGGATTCCTCAGTTATCAATGCCAGAGACGCTCGCACACTTCTTTCTTAGGCGCCGGAAGTCTCTCGTCGTGGCAGGGACGCACGGCAAGACTACCACAACGGGCCTCCTTGTTCATGTGCTTCGCTGGGCGGGCAAGGACCCGGGATTTATGGTGGGAGGCGTGATGATGAACGGCAACGTCAGCTATGGCGTCGGGAAGGATCCATACTTCGTTGTGGAAGGAGACGAGTACGATAGTGCGTACTTCGACAAGCGCCCGAAGATGATGCACTATCTTCCTCACAGTGCCATCATCAGTTCGATGGAGTTTGATCACGCAGACATCTACGACGATTGGGATGATTACCGGAACGCGTTCCGGGCATTTGCAGGGATCGTCAACGAGTCGGGTGTGCTGGCCCTGAACGGTGATGATCCCGAGGTGCGCCGCCTGAGCGAGCATACCCGCGCTCGCGTCCGGTACTTCGGATTAGAAGGCGGCGACGACGATGTGACAGCTACCAAGATCAGGTCGGGAAGCGGCGGCCAGCGATTCATGCTCGTCGTGAACGGCGAGGAGGTGGTTGAAGTGTTCTTTCCAATGAGCGGACGGCACAATCTGCTGAATGTGCTCGCTGTCTGCACCATTGCACTTGACGAGGGGATTCCTCCCGAGGTGATCGCAGAAGGGATATCTCATTTTCGTGGGATGAAACGGCGACAGGAAATCCGTGGCGATGTGGGCGGCGTACTGGTCATCGATGATTTCGCCCACCATCCGACCGCAGTCCGCGAAACGGTACAGGCTATTGCTGAACGCTGGCCTGAACGCCGGATCGTCGCCGTCTTCGAACCGCGATCGAACTCGAGCCGACGGAAAATATTCGAAGAGGCCTACTCCGAGGCATTCGAGAGCGCCCAGGCCGTTTTCCTGAGTATGCCGCCCGTTCGGGCCAACGACAAGGCGGACGATCTTCTGGATGCGGATGCCGTTGCAGATAAGATTCGCGAAAGTGGCATCCGGGCATCCGCCCACGGTGACGCAGACGAACTGCTTCCGCCTCTTCTCGAGACGCTTCGGCCGGGTGACGTCGCCTTGATTATGAGTAACGGCGGATTCGGGAACGTACATTATAAGCTGTTGGAAGCCTTGCACGACCGGGAAGAGCGCATAAAGGACCGGATAGGATGATCGGCCACATGCCGAGGCAATACCTGTTAGATTCCGTACGTTAATTCATTGTATCTATCAGGACCTCGTATTCATTCTAATTCCCCTCCTTCAAAATGTACAGACTGCTTGCGGTCGCACTGTTCGCCATCATAATCTCTGGATGCACCGCATCTGCAGATTCCGACATCGACGATCAGCTCATGGCGCGCGCAGATTCAGTCGCGCAGAACATGATCATCGTCGACGGACACATCGACATTCCCTACCGACTTAACATCCGGTACGAGGATATCAGTCAGCGGACGCCAGGGGGCGACTTCGATTACCCGCGAGCAAGACAGGGAGGGCTAAACGCGCCGTTCATGTCGATCTATATCCCCCCGCGACTTCAGGAGACAGGGGGTGCGGCTGCACTGGCCGACTCACTGATCGATATGGTGTATGGTTTCGAAGAGCAGTGGCCTGATTTATTTGCCGTAGCCACCAGCGTAGCCGATGTGCGCCGGCACTTCGACGAAGGCCTCATGTCGCTTCCTATGGGAATGGAAAACGGAGCGGGAATTGAAGACGATATCTCGAACATTCAGTATTTCTATGACCGTGGGATCCGGTATATCACCCTTACGCACTCGGCGGACAATCTGATCGGAGACTCCTCGTACGATAGCTCCCGCACACATAAGGGCCTGACGGATTTCGGTCGCGACGTCGTTCGCGAGATGAACCGTGTCGGTATTATGGTCGACGTCTCGCATATCTCGGATGATACGTTTTACGATGTGCTGGAGGTTACCGAGGTACCCGTGATCGCCTCGCATTCATCCGCCAGAAAGTACACGCCGGGTTTCGAGCGCAACATGGATGACGACATGATTCGTGCGCTGGCCGATAACGGAGGTGTCATTATGATCAACTTTGGATCAGACTTTATAGACGAGGGATACCGTCAGCGAAAAATAGCCGCCGATGAGGAGCTGGCCCGCTATTTTGAAGGAGAAGGCGCAGAATTGAGCCGCGCCGAGCGCCGCGATTATCGTAATAACTATTACCGCGAGCACGTCGGATATGCGGATATCGATGATGTAATGCTGCACTTCGATCACGTCATCGATCTCGTGGGAGTCGATTACGTGGGAATCGGATCAGATTATGACGGCGTTGGAGATTCACTTCCCACCAGACTCAAAGATGCGGCATCATATCCGAATCTCATCTACAAGCTGCTCGAACGTGGGCTCTCGGATGAGGATATACGCAAGATCCTGGGCGAGAATGTGCTTCGCGTATGGTCGCAGGTCGAAGAATATGCATCCTCCGCGCAGTAGAATGACCGGCGGCCGAAATTTACCACGCTTCGCTTTGAGGTCAGGGCGGTCCCTGGGGATCTCCCTGATGCTGGTTTTGGCATGTGCTTCCGGCACTTTCGCACAGTCACCTTCGGTCGAACCACCGGTCCGATATGATCAGGACTTTCTGCCTCCTTCATTCCACCAGGAGCGAAGAGCCAGGGTTCTGGATGCTCTCCCACCGGAGGCCATCGCGATTTTCTTCAGCGCGGCGGAAGGTACCGATCCGTACGTTCAGGATCCTGACCTGTACTACCTGACGGGTTCTACGGAGCCCAACACAGTGCTTCTGCTTGCCCCGTCCGGCGTAGATGTCGATGGTGAAGTCGAAACGGAGGTGCTGTTCGTCCCGCCGAGGACGCGTTATAGTGAGGTCTGGCTGGGGCGCCGGTTCGGCGTAGAAGGAGCCGAGAAAGAGTTAGGAATTGAGCGCGCGGTATCGAACGAACGATTTGGGGAAATCCTCGAACGAGCGGCATCCGATCAGGCACGCCAGTTTTTTCACTTATCTCGACCTGAGGGTATCATCTCGGGTAGCGATTTGGCCGAGCAGGTAGCGGCTTTCGAGAACCACGCCCGGCCTCTGTCGACCGTGATCGACCCGTCGTACCGGCGCGAAGTGTTTTTTGCTCTGGGCGCAGATGATGAAGATCGTTTCGAGCGCGTACAGCGGATGATTTCCGACCGCATCTCCGAGGGTCAGGTTGACGGTTTCGCGGGGGAGATCCTCGAGGCGTTCCTCAGCTCACAAGAGTACGAAGAGTGGGAAGTCTGGCGATCCGATCGTGTTGAAGGCAGGTTCGCAGACGGCACGCGACTGCGGTCCGTTCTGACAGACCTTCGCATGAACAAAACCTCGGAAGAGCTTGATCTACTAAAGAAGGCTATCGATATCACGTCCCATGCGCATATCGAAGTAGCACGTGTAGCGCGTCCGGGAATGAGAGAATACGAATTGCAGGCAGTGCTGGAGTACATCTTCATGCGCGAGGGAGCCGAGCGGCCCGGCTTCTCCAGTATTGTCGGTAGCGGGGAGAACTCGGTGATCCTCCATTACTCATCCAACCGGAGACAGATGGAGGATGGCGATCTGGTGGTCGTCGATATCGGTGCATCCTATCGAGGTTATACTGCCGACATCACGCGTACACTACCCGTAAATGGATCGTTCAGCGAGGAACAGAGAGCTGTTTACGAACTCGTGCTTGCCGCGCAGGAAGCTGGGATCGAAGCGGCTCGTGCCGGCAACGCATTCGGGGCGGCCGGGCAGGCGGCTACGATGGTCATTGCCGAGGGACTGATGGAGCTGTGGCTGATCACAGAGCTTCATCAGGTGCGGCGATTTTTTATGCACGGAACGAGTCACTACCTCGGCCTGGAGGTGCATGACGTGGGCGACTATGGTGAGCTCGCTCCGGGACAGGTCATCACGGTCGAGCCGGGTATCTACATTCCGGCTGCGCAAGATATCGACCCGAGATGGTGGAACATCGGTGTGAGGATCGAAGATGATGTCCTTATCACAGCTTCCGATCCAGTTGTACTATCGGCTCGAGCACCCAAGACCGTAGCTGAGGTTGAAGTGGTCATGCGTCAATCCAGCGCAATCGTACCATGACGCAGGCCGGCCCCTTTCCGGTTTAAATCGCTCTGGATGGGTTTATTTCTTCCAGGCTCCCTGTTCGATGCTCTTCAGAAAGCGCTGAAACGGTTCGTTGTGACGGTAGCCTCCTTCGGCGAGTTCGGCACCGAACAAATCAGCGAACGCATTTCCCTCCACGATAACGGGTCCCGTCGGAGTGATCCCGACATCCCAGCCGATAATCGGACTTGGGATGGCTCGCATGGCTGATTCGGCGAGTGCTATGGCCTCCTGAAACATGGGAATCTGAAAGCCTTCGAATTGAAAACCCGTGTCCGGATGTTTATCGAATAAGCCGCCTCCCTGATCGAAAAAACGCCGCGCGTGAGAGCGGAGTCGGCCGGTCTCCAGGTCTACTCCGACAAAGAGCCCGCCTCGACTGGAATTGTCGACATAGCTTCCTCCGCTGCCGAAGCGCATGAGCGCCGAAACCGTCTCGACCCGATCCGGGCCGGTCATGCAGTTGATGATCCGGAGAGTGTTGAAGGAGTCCGGATAAATTGCGTCGGTATCCGGATGCTGAGTCTGCTCTTCCTCATAGATCATAGCCGTCCGTTTCGTCTCCTCGAACGCCTTTTCGATCTCAGCATTTTTCGTCGTGGCTGTGATCCGAAAGACCCGGGCTCCCATTCGTCCGCCGAGGTCCTTCACGAACACGTACGGAGCCAGTCCCGCCAGACCGAAGATCAACACTCGAAAACGTTCGAGCGTGTCGATGGATACGCGCCGGCCGGGATCATAAAAATATCCTCCGAGGCTGTACCCAAACAGTCGAGGCACCCGGATATCGTTTCGGGTGAGATGCAGGTTGAAGTGGTACTTGTCGTCGAAGAGCCATCTTGCCGGCTGCCGGTATCTCGCCTCGTCCACCCGCCGCACCGTCTCCGTATCGAGATAGTCTTTTGGATTCTCGACATCCCGGTGGAAGAGCTCTCGCAAGAAGTAGTGAGTTGGAAATCGGCGGTTTTCCTTTACGTACAGCTGGACGTCCTGCCAGATTTCGGCCCACGATTTACTTTCATCCTGTTGCAGAGCGCGCCCGAAGGCGCGAATCAGATCAGGTATGTCATCCATCAGCGAGGCAAGGAAGAGCGCATCTTCCGTTATTTCCGAGTCCAGTGGCGCGATGCATTGCTAACGTACTCAGCGCATCGATCCATGTGGATACGCTCTTGCTGCATGGAATCTCTCTCGCGTACGGTAACGGTTTGGTCCTCTAACGTCTGATTGTCGACGGTGAAGCAGAAAGGTGTACCGGCTTCGTCCATCCGGCGATAACGTTTCCCGACGCTTCCTTTTTCGTCGTAGAAAGCGTAGAACTCTTTCCGCAACTGGGACTCGATGTTTCGTGCGATTTCCGGCATGCCATCCTTTCGGACCAGCGGAAAGACGGCTGCCTTGATCGGTGCGAGGGCGGGGTGAAACTTCATTACCGTTCGTTTTTCATTCTCCACCTCTTCCTCTTCATACGCCTCTGCGAGCAGCATCAGAATGGTTCGATCGAGGCCAACCGACGTCTCGACGACGTAAGGAATGTACCGCTCACGTGTTTCCGGATCGAAGTATTCCAGCTTCTTGCCTGAGTACTCCTGGTGCCGCGCCAGGTCGTAATCTGTACGCGAGTGGATTCCTTCAACCTCCTGCCAGCCCATCGGGTACTCATACTGGACATCAAAGGCCGCGTCGGCGTAGTGCGCTACCTTTTCGTGTTCATGCCAGCGCAGTTTCTCCGGCCGGATGCCGAGGTCCCGGTGCCATTCCATCCGCTTGCTTCGCCACTCTTCGAAGGCCTCCATCTGCGTCCCGGGCTTGATGAAGTACTGCATCTCCATCTGTTCGAACTCTCGCATCCGGAAGATGAACTGTCGCGCCACGATCTCATTTCGGAAGGCTTTTCCAATCTGCGCTATGCCGAATGGAATCTGCTGGCGCGAGGTGTCGAGCACATTGTTGAAGTTGACAAAGATGCCCTGAGCGGTTTCGGGACGGAGATATACCTTGTTGTCATCTCCCGAAAGGGCGCCAACTCTTGTGCTGAACATCAAATTGAACTCCCGCACTTCGGTCCAGTCGAACGCGCCCGAATCAGGTGCCCGAATCTCTTCCTCCATTATGATGTCGTAGAGTGCCGTGCTCATATCCTCGGCGTGCAGCGCTGCGATAAGCTTCTGGTAGACCGCCTCCGCCTGCTCGGTATTACTTTTTTTGCGCAGACGATCGATGTGACCTTCGATGAGCTGGTCGGCCCGGTACCGGATCTTTGACTGCCGGTCGTCGATCATCGGATCGTTGAAGGCGTCGACGTGGCCGGAGGCTTTCCAAACCGTGGGATGCATCAAAATTGCTGCATCCACTCCGACAATGTTATCGTTTTCATAGACCATCGAGCGCCACCAGCGGCTTGTGACGTTCCGCTTGAGTTCGACTCCGAGGGGGCCATAATCATAGGTCGCGGCCAGGCCGCCGTAGATATCGGATGAGGGAAAGATGAATCCGCGTCTTTTGGCGAGCGAAACTATTCGATCGAGGACGTCACTCATGATGGGATGAATGGCTCACACCGTGCGTGGGGTGTGAGATTAAGTCAAAGGTGATATGATTTGGCGCCGGCAGTGGACGCCGAATTTGCGACCGCGAAACTATCATGCACGACCACGTGAAACAAACCTGACGGCTTGAAATCGGGGTGAGGCCTCAGAGCATGGAGGGCGGTAATATTCGTGTGATGCCCTCCTATGCCTCAGGAACTGGAAAGATCGCACACAACGTTCAATAGAACATGTCCTTCATCACTGGAGGAGGCGCGTACCATGCAGGCACCTAAATACGTACCCCTGAATCGCATGAGGTTTGAACGTCTGACGTCGATGCTGACGGAACGGTTCGGCGAGAACTCTCGCGAGATCGAACCGAACCACTGGTTGTTCGAGGTTTTGACCGACGATCAGCGATCGCAGGTGGTCCACGTCTTGTTTAAAGAACATATGGTTCAGGGACACGATGTGTCTCGTGTCGTGGTCGTAAGCCCCATAGGAAAGCTCCCTCAGAGATTTAATGGGGAGCGAATGTTGCGCTTGAACGCAACTCTCGACGTCGGAGCGATAAGCATAGAGGATTTTCGGAACGAAGAGAACGAGCTCATTACGTATCTGACGCTCAGGGCCTCGCATCTGCTGACTACGATGGATTTTGAAGAGCTGTGGGAGATGATCGCAAAGGTCGCGCACGTGGCGGATCGGCTGGAGAAGGACCTCTATGCGCGTGATCAGCATTAGCCGAGTTCTGATTGACGCTATTTGATGGTGCTACGATTACCGACCGAGCCTACTAACTGATCTAGTTCTATGTTGAAAAGATTGTACTTCTCCCTGCGCTACGGTGCATACCTGCGAAGCGAACACGGAATAAAGAAGTTCGCCGAAGCAAGCATGGGGCAATTGATATTGAAGGTGACGAAAAAGTCTGCCTTCTTCCGTGAGATGAATGAGAACATGCTTGTGGAGAAGGCCAATTTGCGGGTTCGTCAGGATGAGCTGACCGCCCAGTCGCTCCTTGGACCGGGCGAGTTCTTCAGCGTGCGGCGAAGAGTATGGGCTGGGTCGATGCTGCTGACGGGTGTGATCGGCGCTTCCTTCTTTCTGTACCACATCTCTGTAATGGCGTTTGTGGGCCCTGAGACGGGGCTCTCGTCGTTTATCCGCTGGCTGTTGTCTGCAATCCTTGCTCTGGTACTAACGGGCGGAGGACTGATCGTGGTTGAGCGTCTGCTCGAATCGCTGATTCCGATCGGACCGGAGGATGAGGATGCTGCGGTGCGCCGCAGGGCGAAAGGTATTCTCTGGGCATTCCTGCTTATTGGAATCGAGCTGTCGATACTGGGAATCATTTCGGTCCGCGCCGCGGAATTCGGCTCCGTGTCCGATAATCGTCTTTTATACTATGGATTCGTGGCGCTGTCCCTATTTCTTCCTCTGATTGCAGGCACGATCAGATGGGATTCGATGCAATATGTCGACAAATACAAGACGACTCGCGCTCACAGACAAATCGATAGCCGCCTCGCCCAGATTGATTCGATATTGCGCCAGAACGAGGAGTATGAGAGTAATTTTTACAAAATGCGGAGCATCGTTTGCTGGGATCAACTGAACGATTTCAAAACGTACAAGGATATCTACAACGAGCGTAATGGCATCGTGGAGAGCCTCGTGGGGCACTTCGCGCAGTCGTACGATACGTTTCAGGCGGAGGCGCAGAAGCGGTACGAGTCCGACATCCGGGATATAACCGTAAAATCGATGCGTAAGCTCGATTCGAAGGATATTCGACCGGCAGGTTCGAAGCTGGGGCAGGCATCCCGCCTCCATAACCTGGGAAATTCCTCCGGCGCTGGTACGGAGCGGCCGGAGTCCGACATCTATCTGAGTCCGAAGCCCATCAGATAATGGGATATGGTGTCATCCCATGAGACCTCGACTGGCAAGCGAGGTAAATGTGTTGCCTGCTATGATGATGTGATCGTGCAATGGTATCCCCATGAATCGTCCTGCCTCGACGAGTTGTTGGGTGATGCGGATATCCTCTCGGCTGGGCTCGGGGTTACCTGATGGATGGTTGTGCAGGCAGATTACGGCCGCCGCATTCTCGAGAATCGCTTTCTGGAAGACTGCTCTGGGCTCCACGATGCTCGCCGCAAGCCCTCCTTCACTCGCCGTAAAGTCGCCGATGATGAAATTGGCGGTGTTCAGAAATACCACCAGAAAAATTTCTCGCGGCAAGTCACGCAGCTTCGGTGCATACACTGCGACTACGTCTTCGGGAGTGGAGACCTGAACCCGCTCTTGCTCGGGCTCACTTGCCACTCGTCGGCCGATTTCGAACGCAGCGATCAGTTGAGCGGCCTTGGCCGGTCCGACGCCAATGACCCGGGTAATTTCCTTTAAGTCACGCCGGGAAATGCCACGCAGGGAAGAGTAGGTTCTCAGAAGTGCATGCCCGAGTTGGACGGCAGACACCGGTCCTTCTTTCGTGCGGGTTCCACTTCCAAAGATGAGGCCCACGAGTTCGGCATCAGAAAGACTGGCGGCACCCCGTTCGATCAGTTTTTCTCGGGGTCGTTCCATTTCCACCCACTTGTGAATGGGTGTGTCGAAGTCAACGATCGGCTCTCCCGCTGCGGCATGCGGGGAGATGGATGAAAGGGGAGATTCCATGGCGCGAGTCGAATTGGTCTTTTTCTATAAGACCCGCGCACTGCCGAATCATAACCTGCAGACCGAAATCATTCGGGGACGAGTTCGTTCAGGAGGTGGTCGTTTGTAGGGGACGTCTGGAGATGCCGCACGAGGGCCTGCATCGCATCGATGGGCGGCCGCGTGTTAAGTGCTCGGAAGAGCTGGTTATGCTGGCGCACCCGGTCGCCAAGGAGCCGTTCTTCGTTTCGCGTGCCGCTTTTCCGAATATTGATGGCCGGAAAGATCCGCTTGTTCGCCATTTCTCGGTCGAGCACGATCTCTGAGTTGCCCGTACCCTTGAACTCTTCGAAGATCACCTCATCCATACGGCTGCCCGTTTCGATCAGCGCCGTGGCAACGATCGTCAACGATCCCCCACCCTCGATATTTCGTGCAGAACCGAAGATCCGTCGCGGGATCTTCATCGCCCCGGCGTCGAGTCCACCTGAGAGCGTGCGTCCACTTCCTTCCTGATACAAGTTGAACGTGCGTCCCAGTCTCGTCAGAGAGTCCAGGAGTAATACAACGTCCTTTCCAAGTTCAACCTGTCGGCGCGCGTATTCGAGCGCCAGGGTAGAGACTCGCACGTGGTTGTCGTCTTCTCGGTCGTTGGAGGAGGCGAAGACCATTGCGTTGGTGGATCGCTGGAAGTCAGTCACTTCTTCCGGGCGCTCATCCACCAGCAGTGCAACGAGTTCGATTTCAGGATGGTTTTGACTGACTCCAGCAGCGATCTGCTTGAGCAGAATCGTCTTCCCGGTGCGAGGCGGCGCCACAATCAGCGCCCGCTGACCCTTCCCGATGGGTGCCACGAGGTCGACCACTCTCATCGAGATGTCTGATGGAGTCGTAATCAGGTTCAATTTCTCATCCGGATAGACGATCTGGCCGGAATCAAAATCGCGCGTGTTGCGCCATGTGCCGACATCGACATCCATCACCTTGTCGACACGAGATACCTGGTACGCACCTTTGCGTCCAGGCTTGAGTGTACCTTCCAGAATGACGCCATCGCGAAGCTTTAGCTTCTGGATGACGGGGGGCGGTACAAATGGGTCGCTGTCACCTTTCGGCAGATCGGGGCGTAATTCCCGGATAAATCCGAATTTTTTACCACCGATCATTTCCAGCATTCCACGAAAACGTTTTTCACTCATGGAATCAGAGATTCAGGTATTCTGAGTAGGACAATTGGCCTCACCTCTCGAGGTAATATGAAGGAGACAGACGATTAATACTGCCTCCTCGAACGAAACGGTCCACTACCGCTTGCAGATGCATCGGGGGATAGCATGCTCAAATGATCCTCTGGGGTGTCAACCAGCCGGGAATACATGCCGGTCTGGAATGCATAGACGGATCTGATCGAACATCAGTGTTTTGATTGACGGCCCGAACATGGACACGTTGAGGTCGGCGTGACAGTGCCGGAAAGCGAGTGCGTTGCCGGGTTCGACAACAGGGAAACGATTGCAATATCCGAAGTGGATGTCGTTGCGGCCTGTGTATCTTCCTATCCTCGCAAGTACAATGCCCAGATGAGGGCGGCGCAAGTAGAGCGTCGACGAGGCGGCCAATTTCTCTTTCTGGAACGAGGGGTCTGGGCGATGGTTTCCGAGCGTCATTACGACTTTCATTTTCAGCATGCAGGAGAGTCCTTTCGATTACACCGATCTTAACATCGAGCGTCTTGGTCCGGACGGGGCACCACCGCTGGTGATCCTCCACGGATGGGGAAGCAGCGCCGCAGTAATGAGCGGACTTGCGACAGCTCTGTCCGCCGATTATCGAGTGTGGAACGTGGATCTGCCGGGACACGGGTTTACGCCACTGCCTCCCGAACCCTGGGGTGTGCCCGAACACGCCCGACTGATCGGATCATTGGTCGAGGCAGAATGTGAAGGAGAAGTGGTAATCATCGGGCACTCGAATGGAGGCCGAATCGCGCTGTACATGGCATCAGACGATCAGCTGCGGCGATATGTAAAGGCTCTCGCACTTATCAGTCCGTCGGGAATCCCTCGTAAGCGCACTCTTGGATACTTCGTACGGAAGTACACTGCGCAGGCACTCAAAGCTCCGTTTGAAATTCTGCCCGACCCACTGCGAGAGTTTAGTCTGGACTGGTTGCGCAACAGCCTCGTCTGGCGCCTCCTCGGCTCATCTGACTACCGCGCCCTCGAAGGTGTCATGCGGGGAACGTTCGTCCGAACAGTCAACTGCTACGTTCAGGAGCGTCTGCACGCCATCAGCGTCCCTGTTTTACTTTTCTATGGAACGGAGGATGATGCAATCACACGTGAACAGATGAAAGTTCTCGAGGAGCGAATTGAGGATTCAGGTTTGATCGAGCTTCCGGGAGCGGGGCACTACGGATTTCTCGATGAACCGGAAATCGTACTGGCGGGCATCCAGCATTTCCTTGCCAATCTGGACGTGCCTGCCGAGGAGATGGCCCAATGATCTTCCTGCTTGCCCTCATCACCATCCTATTCGCCGGTTGGCGGATATGGAGACGTCTGAGCTACTTCCTACACGTCTTTCAGCTCGAAGGATATTCGCGTGACGACTTCTCGGCATGGTTCAGAGCCCGGGTGGATAAACTCTTCCTAAGGACGTCTCATGTGGTCGGATTCGTGATTTTGCTCCTTGGGGCAGTGATCTTTTTTCTCGGCGGCGGCAGATTGATGGTCGGCATCCTGCTGGTGCTCTGGTCGATCGCATTCGCTTCATCGCGAATTTATCGGCGCGATCAGCAAAAGAAGCCACTGGCATTCACCCCACGCCTGAAACGTCTGCTCGTCGCGTCGTCCGCACTTGCGCTGGTACCTTCGGTTGTGGGATGGCTGGTGTGGATCGACTCACCTGAGCATTGGACAGTGTTACTTTTCCTGGCCGGAATGTGGATTTCGGATTTCGGAGCGCCGTACTGGGTGCTGCTGGCATCGAGAATCATGGGCCCGGTTGAACGAAGTATCCAGGAAGGATTCAAACGCCAGGCGCGCCACACACTTCAAAGCCGAACCGACCTGACTGTCGTGGGGATTACGGGATCGTATGGGAAAACCAGCACCAAGTTTGTGGTTGCAGAACTGCTAAGCCAGCGCCTGAATGTTCTGGCCACCCCATCGTCTTACAATACACCGATGGGGATCTGCATCGTAGTCAACAATCAGCTACGTGCGGAGCACCAGGTCGTAGTGCTGGAAATGGGGATGCGACGCACGGGCGACATTCGCGAATTGTGTGAGCTTGCCAGGCCCGATATCGCCATCGTCACGAGTGTTGGGATCGCGCATATGGAGACGATGGGATCCATCGAGGCTATAGCTGATGAGAAGGCCGAAATCGTTCGGTCGCTCAATCCTGACGGCATTGCCGTCCTGAATGCCGACGATGACCGAGTGGCAGCCATGCGTAATCTAGCGCCGGGAGCCGTGTGGACGGTTTCTGTGGAAGGACGGCCTGCCGATATTCGCGCCGCGAACATCTCTTATGGCCGGAAGGGGTCGCAATTTACCGTTACGGATGAGGAAGGAAACACCGCAGACTTCACCGTTCCGTTGCTGGGCAGGCACAACGTGCTCAATGTGTTGTTGGGGGTAGCAGTGGGTCGAGCCATGGGACTGCGTCTCCGTCAGCTTGCACATGCCGCTACGAGGATTCAGCCCGTTGAACATCGGCTTCAATTACGGTCCGAAGGGCCGGTCACGATCATAGATGACGCTTTCAATTCGAATCCCGTCGGCGCGCGAAACGCGGTCGAGATTCTCGGGCAGTTTGATTCAGGGCGCCGGATAATTGTAACGCCGGGAATGGTGGAGCTGGGTGAACTCCAAGAAGACGAAAATCGAGCCCTTGGTGCCTACATGGCCGATCATGTCGATCTGGTTATTCTCGTGGGGGAGAGGCAGACCCGTCCGATTCTGGAGGGACTGACATCGAGATCATATCCTGAGGAGCAAATCCATGTAGTCGGCTCTCTTTTCGAGGCGCAGGCATTTTTGAAGACATTTCTTCGACCGGGAGACGTCGTGCTGTACGAAAATGATCTTCCCGATCAGTATGATGAGGGATAGGTGGAGCGGCGCATAGCCCACCCGACCTCTTCCCGACCCGGTAGACGAAATGCTTAGATGCCTCCTTCTTTAGAGACTGAAATCGAACTGCAGAAAAGCGGGTATCGTCGCATTGCCGGTCTCGATGAGGCGGGTCGAGGATGTCTCGCCGGTCCGGTCGTTGCCGCCGCCGTGATTCTTCCCCACGAACCGATACTCGATGGACTCGACGACAGCAAGAAGCTCGATGCCGCGAGGCGAGAGGAACTGGCCGCCGAGATCAGGGAGCAGGCGGTAGCGGTCAGTGTCGGAGTGTGCTCACCGCAGGAGGTGGATCGGCTCAACATATTGTGGGCCTCCCTCGAAGCGATGCGCCGTGCCGTATTCGGCATCCGTCCCGCAGCGGACTACCTGCTTTTCGATGGAGACCGCGCCTTTCCCGATTGCACTGTCCCGCATCGTACCATCGTGAAAGGTGATAGCGTCTGCATGAGTATCGCCGCCGCCTCGATCATTGCCAAGACCCATCGTGATCGCATGATGCGCGATCTACACGCGGCCCATCCTGAATATAACTGGATGACGAACGTAGGCTATCCGACTAACGCTCATTACGAGGCGCTTGCAGCCCATGGCCCTTCTCCTCATCATCGGCGCTCGTTCCGGCTCGCGCGATCAATTGATTCATGACCGTCGTGGCGATTGACGAGGGATCGTCATTGTCGGCTGGTACGCGAATATGCGCCCGGCGATAAAAGGGTTGTCTAGCGTTGAGGAGTCTGCGCACCGCTTCCTCGACATTCTCGCTCTCCTGCAAGAGTGGCCGAGGCGTTCCGTCGCCGGCAACACGCTCCAGCACAGTGTCCGCCGACACATCGAGAAACACAACGCACCCCCTCGACAGCGCCATGGCAATGTTCTCGTCATTCGTCAGTGCGCCACCTCCGGTTGCAATCACAATCGCATCCCTCGAAGCGAGCGCCCGTAAGGTCTCGGATTCAAGTTGACGAAAAAAGGCCTCACCATCATCCGCAAAAATCTGTTTGATGGAGCGCTGAGCCGCGCGTTCGATTTCCTCATCCAGATCAACGAAGTGATAATGCAACCTATCAGCCAGCAATGGTCCGACGGTTGATTTTCCGGATGCCATGAAGCCCGTGAGGAAGACGCGAGAAGGAAAACCCATCGATTGGTTGGTCGTTTGACCGACAAGTCTGCATTTCGTCAAGTTACTACACACAACACTTCGTGCCACGATACCGGATGCTGATCGAATACGACGGCCGGCCCTTCAATGGCTGGCAGGTTCAACCCGATCAGCCTACGATACAAGAGGCGGTGCAGAATGCGATGGCGATCGTCTTCCGGCGGGAGGTTGCGGTGGTAGGATCCGGGCGAACCGATGCAGGCGTGCACGCTCGCGGCCAGGTGGCCCATTTCGATGTGGAAGACGATCTGGATGTGCGGCGTGTTGCGCACTCGCTGAACGGATTGCTTCGGCCCTCGATCGTGATCAGGGCTCTCGAGGAGACGACGCCCGAATTTCACGCTCGGTATGATGCTCGGATGCGAAGGTACCACTACTATGCATCTACCGAGCCCTCGGCGCTAGAGCGGCACGTGCGATGGTATCTGCGCCCGACTCCGGATTTCGATCGAATGAATGAAGCTGAGGAGTATTTGATTGGCCGGCATGCCTTCGATTCCTTTTGCCGGACGAAATCCGAAACTACAAACCGCGTCTGCACAGTCTATCGAGCCCGGTGGGTGGCCGAACCTTCGCAGATTCGAGAGCGGCCTCCAAACTGGAGGTTCGAGATCGTCGCGGACAGGTTCCTCCACGGGATGGTTCGTTCGGTGGTTGGAACACTGGCCGAAGTAGGACGCGGCCTCCGAGAGCCCGGTGAGATCGCCTCAATTCTGGATCAGCGAGACCGCAGGTTTGCTGGTGCTGCAGCGCCCGCTCATGGGCTCGTCCTCGAACATGTTGTCTACGACATTCCCATTCAGCCTTAACGGAGTCGAACCTGACGCCGATGGTCGAGTTGATCCTCGCAGGTTCGTGAACGTGTCCTCTGTCGGACAAATCCGCGGATCGGGACCAATGATGGGGCGTGTTTTATATTCCGGGTCCCGGCCGTGAACCTGGGCGGAAGTTTGCGGACAAATGAAACCTCAATAGTATTTTTACGAATACCCGAGACCCACAAGCAGGCTGATCTGAACCAGAGCGAGTTAATCCGGTAAATAACCGCCTGAACATCTTCGACCGACCATGGACATTCAGCAAATTCTAAGATGGATTGTAGTAGCGATCGTGTTGGTCGTGGCCGTCTCACTTTTCAGTTTCATACTGAAGGTTGGCGCCGCGATTCTGAGCATCGCGCTGAAGGTTCTGCTCATTCTACTGCTGGTTGCCATTGTGCTGAGATTTGTGGGCGTGCTTCAAACCAAGCGCCGATAGCGGCATAGAATGGGTGTCATTATTTTAAATCCGACTCATACACCCATCCTCCCTTTCCTCTGTGCACGCTGAATCGAAGGTGACAGACCGCCTACCGAAGTCGGGCGCAATGTCGATCTACTCTGAAACCGCGCCGTTACTGGATGTGATCGTCCATACGCCGGGAGAAGAGATGGAACTGGTCTCGCCCTACGAACGGCTCGAGCTCCTGTTTGATGATATTCTTTTTGTCACCCACGCCCGTCGAGAGCACCAGAAAATGTGCCGCATTTTCGAGAAGGCGGTGGGCGCTGGTGGATCCGTACTTCAGTTGTCGGATCTTCTGAGCGAGACGTTCGACATAGAGGATGCACGTCGGGATTTTGTAGAACGTTTATGCAAGATCAATCCATCTGCTAACTTACACGCATTTGAGGCCGACCTTCTGAAGTTCGATCCGGAGCAGTTGCATCGGCTGGCATTTACCGGCGAGTCGCCGCTGCCGCTAAACTTGAACCCGCTTCCCAACCTCATTTTTACGCGGGATCTCGCAGCGGTCGTAGGGCAGCACTTGATCGTAAGTCACGCGGCAACCAACGCCCGGGCACGCGAAAGCGTAATGGCGCATGTGATTTTTGATCATCATCCTCGATTTCGATCTGCACGAGAACAGATGGTCAAACTGCCTGATGGAGTTACATTTGAAGGTGGAGACCTGCTGGTGGTTGACGACAAGACCGTGCTGATCGGTCACTCAGAGAGAACCTCCTTTAGTGGTGTGATGGCGATTTCAGAAGCCCTGGTCGAACGAGGCGATGTTGAGCACATCGTGATGGTTGACTTACCGAAGGAACGCTACTGCATGCATCTCGATACCGTGTTTACATTCGCTTCAGAGGATGAGATTGTCTACTTCCCGCCCATCATAGGACTGGATGAGCGCTGGAATGTGATTCACTTCGAGCAGAGTAACCGTGACGGGCGATTCACGAGTCGAAAGCTTCCCAACGTGGCGACGGCCCTGGGCGAGTTGACGGATCGAGAGATCACCTACATCCCGTGCGGCGGAGACGATCTGCTCAGTCAACAGCGCGAGCAATGGACAGACGGTGCGAACTTTTTTGCTCTGGCTTCCGGCGTGGTAGTCGGATATGAGCGCAACCATCGCACATTTGCGGAAATGCGAGATCATGGATATGACGTGGTCTCAGCCGAGGCATTTCTGGAGGGCGATGATCTGCCTACGGGATCCAAGGTGGCGATTCAACTGGAAGGGAATGAATTGTCGCGCGGACGAGGTGGTCCTCGCTGTATGACGCTGCCATTTCGAAGAGCATCGGTTGCAGCATGAGTTTGGATGCGTTTTTTGAGGATGAGCGGCGGTGGATGAACCTCGCGTTGAAGGAAGCTGAGCGGGCCTTCGATGCGGGGGAGGTACCTATCGGGGCGCTGGTGGTCCGCGAGGGTGAGATCGTGGGCCGGGGGCGTAATATGGTCGAGCAGCTTCAGGATCCGACCGCGCACGCAGAGATCCTGGCGATCACAGCCGCATGCGAAACTCTTAGGTCGAAGTTTCTTACGGGCTGTACACTGTATGTCACTCTCGAGCCATGTCCGATGTGCGCCGGCGCAGCGGTCATGTCGCGCCTCGATCGGATCGTTTTCGGGGCCTTTGATGAAAAGGCCGGTGCTGCTTCCACGCTTTACAATATTCCGAGAGATGCGCGCCTGAACCATACGCTCGAGGTAGTGTCGGGTGTGGAGGACGAACGGTCGGCCGCACTGCTGCGCGAGTTCTTTCGTCTACGGCGAGCGGCACAGCAGTCATAACCGCTAATTCGTGAAACTGCGTCCGATCGGGCCCAGTAACATGGCGTCATTTCTTTAGCGATCGGTTATGCATGACGTAGTTATCGTCGGGGCCGGGCCGGTAGGATTAGCGGCGGCCATCGAGGTGAAGAGAGCCGGGCTGAGCGGTGTGAGTATCGAGAAGGGCGGAATCGTTAACTCGCTCATCGGATACCCGACGCAGATGGAGTTTTTCTCGACGCCGGAACTGCTCGAGATCGGCAATTATCCATTCTCGTGTCTGGGATACAAGCCGACGCGCGAGGAAGCGATCGAATACTACCGAAAGGTTGCCGAGCGGGAGGAACTCGATATACGGCTATATGAGGAGGTGACGCGTCTCGATGGAAAGGTTGGAGACTTTGTCGTACATACCTCCAGAGGCCGTCATACGGCTCGCCATGTGATCGTGGCGACGGGCTTCTTCGACGTTCCGAATCCTCTCGATGTGCCGGGAGAGTATTTGCCGAAGGTAAGCCACTACTTCAAGGAGGCGTACCCATTCTCCGGCCAGCGAGTCGTCGTGATTGGAGCGAAGAATTCGGCGGCCAAGGCTGCGCTGGCCTGTGCCAGGCATGGTGCGGAAGTCACCATGGTGGTTCGGGGAGCCGAGATCTCGCCCAAGGTAAAATACTGGCTCCGGCCTGACCTCCTGAACCGGATCGCTGAAGGCCGTATCACGGCGTATTATCGGTCGACTGTGAAGGCGATAACCGAAGACAAGGTCCGCATTGATACGCCGGAGGGTGAGGTTGAGATAATGAACGACTGGGTGCTCGCGCTCACAGGTTATCGCCCGAATTACGAGCTTCTGTCGGCGCTTGGGGTCGAGGTTGGTGATGATGCGGCCCGTACGCCGATATTTGACGAGGAGACGTTCGAATCAGCGAAAAAGGGAGTGTATCTGGCGGGAACGGTCTGCGGTGGTTTGCAGACCAGTCGGTGGTTCATCGAGAACGGCAGGCACCACGCGGCCGTGATCGCCCGCCACCTCAAAGAATCCTGAGGTCGCCCGAATTGTCTGGACCTTTCGGGGTGAGTAAAATGCGACGAGACGTTTCAAGAGTGCTCGTGCGTCTTACGCAAACGACCGTCGCGGAAATGCACGAAAATCGGATGTTGATGCATCCACCGTTGCAATGAAATCTCAGCTCCGGCGCCTATATTACCGGATCACTGCAGCGGCCCCACGCAATTAGTGAATATTATGCTTGGTACCATCGGCCACTTCGCCATTCTGGTTGCCTGGATAGCCTGCGGGCTGTCGATCTTCGCGTATTTTCAGTCGGCCCAGGCCGATTCTGAGGCGTGGCGCAAGGTCGGCCGAAATGGCTGGCTGGCAACGGGACTCTTCGTCGGGATTGCGTCCGCCATATTGATGTATCTCATACTGAGCCACCAGTTTCAGTATGCCTACATCTATCAGAACTCATCGCGCGACCTGCCCTTCCTTTTCCTCGTTTCCACCTTCTGGGCAGGGCAGGAGGGTTCGTTTCTTCTCTGGATCCTTTTGACCGCCTTGATCGGCACGGGCGTGGTCTGGTGGGGCAAGAAATATGAGGCCCCGGTGATGACCATCGTGGCGTTCTCACAGTTCTTCCTGATTTCGATGATCGTGGGGCTGAAAATCGGAAGCCTGGGAATAGGATCATCCCCGTTTACGCTACTGGTAGAGCGCTTTCCGGATGCCCCGATGTTGCAGGTGCCTGGATTTGTCCCCGCAGATGGATCCGGGCTGAATGATCTGCTTCAGAATTACTGGATGGTGATCCATCCACCCATGTTGTTCGTGGGATTCGCTTCGATGGTGGTTCCGTTTGCATTCGCGGTTACGGCTCTCTGGAAGCGGAATTATACCGAATGGGTGCAGCCGGCGCTGCCCTGGACTCTTTTTGCGGTTCTGGTCCTTGGAGTTGGCATTGCTCTGGGTGGGTACTGGGCTTACATCACTCTATCCTTTGGTGGGTACTGGGCGTGGGATCCGGTAGAGAACTCGTCCCTCGTGCCCTGGCTGGTCGGGGTGGCTGCGTTTCACTCAATGATCATCCAGAAACGTAGCGGGAACGCGCAGAAGGCGGCGATCGTGCTCAGCCTTTTCGCATACATGCTGGTTATCTATTCGACATTTCTGACCAGGAGCGGGATTCTTGGTGACGTCAGTGTCCACTCGTTTGTGGATCTAGGACTGCACAACCAGCTACTGATCTGGATCCTCGGGCTGGGAATCATCGGCTTCGGACTGCTTGCCGCGAGATTCAGAGAGCTTCCGGCCCCCGAAAAAGAGCCGAACGTGTTGTCGAGGGAGTTCATGATCTTTGTCGGCGCGATGCTGCTGGCGGCTCTCGCGGCGGTAATACTTGTGGGCACGAGCGCTCCAATTCTCGGCCGCATTTTCAGGGATAATCCGTCGGCCGTTCCCATCGAGTTCTACAACAAGTGGACGCTTCCACTCGCACTTGGATTTGTTTTCCTTGCCGGTCTGGGACAGCTGTTCTGGTGGAATAAGATGAGCGTCGAGAATATCAACCGTGTGCTTATTCGACCGCTTTCGGCAGCTTTGGCAAGTACGATTGCGGTGTTGATTTTCACGCCCTTCATCGAGAGAACCATCAATTTCGACGCGATCGACCGACTGGCCGGCTCGGAGACTCTGACCACAATGGGAATGCTCGGCAATATTGGTCAGTTCTGGGAGTTGTATGGGACGGGCATCCAGATGATATTGCTGGTTTTTGTGGCGTTCTTTGCGCTGTTCGGCAATGGTATGGTCCTATGGCAGGTCGGGCGAGGAAACCTGAAGATGGCCGGAGGCGCGCTGTCGCACGTGGGGTTTGCGTTGCTGGTTCTGGGGCTGGTCACGAGCAGTGGTTTCAACAATCCTCTCGCACGAGCGACGGGGGTAGCGATCGGCGAGAGCAGGGACAATTTCGTGCTGACGCGTTCCGAGACGCGAAATGTGGGGGGATATCAGGTGACGTATCGTGGCCAGGACATGACGGCGCAGAACCGACCTGAGTATATTCTGGATTTCGTGGATCCAAAAGGTCGCGAGTATACCCTGCGTCCCGTGGTCTATCGATCGAATCAGGATCAGTGGATCCAACATCCTGACCTGAAACTCTTCTTCGAGAAGGATCTCTATGTGGCCGTGACACCTAGTGTGATGTTTGACCCGGTCGATGACGAGTCTCAGAACCGCGGTGAGATATCGCTGGCGCCCGGCGATTCGACGGTGATCGGAAACCATCAATACGCGATCAGCCTCCGTGGCTTCGATACTAACGTCGTTTCTGATCTCGTACCCGATTCCGCCGACATCACCATCGCAGCTGTTCTTGAGGTCGTCGATTTGCAAGCAAACATACGGCGGGAGCTGCGCCCGATTTACGTGATCATGCAAGATCGGTCGCAGCAGTTCATTCAGAACCGAATCCGTGACTGGGATCTCACGGTCACGTTTACCGGACTTGATATAGAGTCCGGTCAGGCCCACTTCCTCCTTGAGGGTGTGAATGTGATGCCGGAGGACTGGGTTGTTGTGCAGGCGTATGAGAAGCCCTTCATAAATGTCTTGTGGGCGGGCTTCCTGATCATGTCTTTTGGGATGGGTATATCGGTCTATCGCCGGGGCCGAGACGTGCAGTTCAGCAGGACCAGGAAAGTACAGAAACAGCGCTGACCTTAATCTCGACGGGCCAGCGCCGATACTGAGAGGCAGACTAACAGCTTCTTCGTATCTGGCGAGCCCTATGTTGCCGCATAAAGGCGCACTTTCAGAAGATCAGATTGCATCGTTTCGGCGTGAGATTACGTCCGATGCTCGTCTCGACTCCCTGTCGGCATTGATGAACGCCGCCGGAAACGATACGCGGATTCGTA
The DNA here is from genome assembly GCA_965652945.1 of uncultured bacterium. GTDB lineage: Bacteria > Bacteroidota > Rhodothermia > Rhodothermales > CAZKDQ01 > CAZKDQ01. The sequence continues at coordinate 1,558 of CBFGXY010000001.1, read as the reverse complement.
TACTTTATCTCCTCTGGCGAAACGAGGAGATTCGCGTCAATGACCTGGCTGAGATCCTGAACGTCTCCACTCCGGCGGTTTCCCAACAGCTTAAAAAGCTACGCCGGAACCGTCTGGTTCGGTCACGTCGGGAAGCCCAGGCCGTATATTATGGGCTTTATCAGGAGGCGCCATTCGTCGCCCGGCTCATCGAACTCTTTGAAAGAGCAGATGCCCAGTACCGTCCCGGACCCTTCTCATCCGCATCATCGCGACTTGGCCCGTGATCTGTTCTCGAAAGAACAGACGACTTCGCCGCCGGACGGTATCACTACCGTAAATGGGCAGATCTCCAGGACGTCTGAATTCCTGGCGATGCGACCGACCGTTTTATTTCTGGTACTGATATTCGTCACGTGTTCGGGTCTGCACGTAGGCACCTATCCCGACGCCGAGACGTTTCGGGTCATGGCCTTCAACATTCACCACGCCGCCGATGCATCCGGCACGGTTGATGTGGAACGAATCGCTCGCGTGATTCGCGAGAGCGGTGCAGACGTGGTGGCTCTTCAGGAAGTGGACAGGGGCGTCGATCGATCGGGCAGGTTGGATCTCGTGTTCGAACTATCCGAAGCGACGGGTCTCCCGTATTTCGCCTTTGGCAAAAATATTGACTTCGGCGGAGGAGCGTACGGGAATGCCCTCATTTCACGGTTTCCAATCGTCGATCATGAGAACGTGCTCCTTGAACAGCTCGAGACTCACGAGCAGCGTGGAGTGCTTAGCACGGTTCTCGATGTGGACGGCAGCGAGCTGCACGTATTCGTGATTCACTTCGATCATGCCAATGAGACCGAACGGATCCACTCGGTCAGACAAGTCGAGCAGCTACTGACACCCGGCCCCGCACCGTACGTCATCGCTGGTGACCTCAATGATATCCCCGAGAGCGACACCTATCGTATGATGACAGATCTCGTCAACGACGCATGGCTCGCTGCCGGCGATGGACCTGGCTACACCTTCCCCTCGGATTCCCCTGATCGCCGTATCGATTACATATTCCACACCTCCGGTGTGCATGTAAGTGACGCCTGGGTCCCCGAAAGTCAGGCCTCCGATCATCGTCCGGTCGTCGTGGAGGTATCCCTCCGGTAGAAGGGAGTCATCGTATCACTTCGCGTAGTCATCGTATCGCTTCGCGTAGTCATCGTATCACTTCGCGGAGTCATCGTATCGCTTCGCGTAGTCATCGTATCACTACGTAGAGTCATCGTATCACTTCGCGGAGTCATCGGATCACTCACTCGGTAGACTTGACCATATCCACAAAGAGTGTTAGCATGCCGTAGATTGACTGATCCTTCATCCTCTGTTGCGGCTGCATGACGGAAAAACGTTCGGGGCGTTTCCGTAAGGCGATGGGCTCCATCGCACCACCAGCAAACTGGCATCTGCCGGTAATTGTGGTGGTTGGAATCTTGTGTGGGCTGGCCGCTCTGTTGTTCCACGTGTCGCGGGCGTCGTCGTATTTATCGGATGCGCCGGAAACGTGCGTCAATTGCCATGTGATGGCCCC